>NZ_JAUSUL010000007.1 GCF_030814015.1 Amorphus orientalis | reverse complement strand
ATAATTTATTCAAAATCAATTGGATGTGGGTTTTAGCGGGACTGCCTGGGAAGAGCTGAGAAGGCTTGAGACTTCCACCCCCTGAAACGCCACCGTGGTTACGTGGGACACCATCTCGTCACCCCCGCCGCCATCCCTTGCGCAATCCAAGGTAGCCGAGCGGCGGCGCTTTGACAAGAACAAGACAGGAACATTTGCACCCCGCGCGAGCGCAATGCCGCTTGGCGGACGCTCGATGTCCGTTCAGGGGCTGTGAAGGGGGCGTTTCGCGGCGCCTGGATACGGGCCTGCGGCAGCGGCACATGCCGGATCGAACCGAACCGGGTCGACCGCTGAGAACGGATCGGGTCCTGGAGCTGGCCGGATCGTTTTCGGCCCGGACGTTTCCGCCCGGGCCGCAACAAATCTTTAGAAGAAGCTGCGCCGCTGCCACCAGCCGCGGCGGCTGGGCTTGCCGCTGTCGGACTCGCTCTCCGTCTCGGCGGAGGAGTCCGTGTCCGGCGACGCATGGATCGAATGCAGACGGCTGTCCTCGTCGGTTTCAGAGGCCGCTTCCGGCTCGGCCTCCGCACCGTCATCCGGCTTGCCGGCCGGCTCCCCGTCGGGCCCGGCGAGGCTCGGTGCCCGCTCGGGGGCCTCGGGCGGAGCCGCGTTTTCGGCTTCGGCCGGCTTCGCTTCTTCGCTCGCCTGTTCGGTCTTTTCCGGTTCGGCGGTTTCGGTCGTCCCGCCCGCGACGGCCGGTTCGTCCGCCGTGCTCCCGGCGTCGGCCGGTGCCTCGGCCGGCTCGTCCGCCTTGGCTGTCTCAGGTGCGGCGTCAGGTGCCGGCTCGGACGCAGGCTGTGCGGTCTCGCCGGACGTCTCCGCCGCGTCGGCCGTGCCGTCCTCGCCGGTCCCGTCGGCACCCTCGGCCGCCGTCGTCTCGGCACGATCACGCCGGTTGCGACGGCCACCGCGACGGCCACGACGGCGGCGCGGACGATCGTCTTCACCCTGATCGCCGGTCTGCTCGTCGTCGCCGGAGGACTGGGCTTCGGTCTCCTCGCCGGAGGCTTCCGCCGATGCGCTTTCGCTCTCGGTGCTCTCGGCAGCCTGCTCGCGCTGGCCTCCGTCGCCGTCACCTTCGCCGGATCCGCTGCGACGTCCGCGACGGCGGCGCTTGCGCCGGCGCTGGTTGCCGTCGCCGTTGTCGGAGGACTCCTGCGAGGCCGATGCCGCTTCCGGTTCGTCCGGGGTGGTCGTGTCGGGCTCGATCACGGCCTGCGGCGGTTCTTCGCCCTCGGCCCGGATCACCGGTTCGCGGGTATCGATTTCCAGATGCTTGGTGCCGAGTTCGGTGTCGGCCATGATCGCGACCGTCAGGCCGAAGCGCTGCTCCAGCTCGGCGAGATGCTGCCGCTTCTGGTTCAGGATGTAGAGCGCGACCTCGGTCGGCGTGCGCACCGTCAGGTGATGGTTCGCCGACTTGAGGAGGTGGTCTTCAAGGGCGCGCAGGACATAGAGCGCCACGGAATCGGTGGAGCGGACCGAGCCGGTGCCGTGACAGTGGGGGCAGAGCGTCGTGGAGCTTTCCACCACGCCCTGACGGATCCGCTGGCGCGACATTTCCAGAAGGCCGAAGTGGGAAATGCGGCCCACCTGGATGCGGGCGCGGTCCACCTTGAGGCAGTCCTTGACCTTGCGCTCGACCGACCGGTTGTTGCGCTTCTCCTCCATGTCGATGAAGTCGATGACGATCAGGCCCGCCAGGTCGCGCAGCCGGAGCTGGCGCGCGATTTCCTCGGCGGCTTCCATGTTCGTCTGAAGCGCGGTCGCCTCGATGTTGTGCTCGCGCGTCGCCCGGCCGGAGTTGACGTCGATCGACACCAGCGCCTCGGTCGGGTTGAGCACGATGTAGCCGCCCGACGGCAGGGTGACCTGGGGCGAGAACATCGCATCGAGCTGGGCTTCGACGCCGAAGCGCGTGAAGATCGGCGTGATCTCGCGGTAGGGCTTCACGTTCTTCGCATGGCTCGGCATGAGCATGCGCATGAAGTCCTTGGCCTCCTTGTAGGCCGGCTCGCCGTGGACGAGGATCTCGTCGATGTCCTTGTTGTAGAGGTCCCGGATCGAACGCTTGATCAGGCTGCCTTCCTCGTAGACGAGGGTGGGCGCCACCGATTTCAGCGTCAGGTCCCGGACGGTCTCCCACATCCGGATCAGGTACTCGAAGTCGCGCCGGATCTCCGCCTTGGTGCGGCTGGCGCCGGCGGTGCGCAGGATCACGCCCATGCCTTCCGGCACGTCGAGATCGCTGACGATCTCCTTCAGGCGCTTGCGGTCCTGGGGGGTGGTGATCTTGCGGGAGATGCCGCCGCCGCGGGCGGTGTTCGGCATCAGAACCGAGTAGCGGCCGGCGAGCGACAGGTAGGTGGTCAGCGCCGCGCCCTTGGTGCCGCGCTCCTCCTTGACGACCTGGACCAGAAGGATCTGGCGCCGCTTGATGACTTCCTGGATCTTGTAGGTCTTGCGGGCCGGCCGGCTGCGCCGCTCCAGCACCTCGTCCAGCGCGTCGTCGGCGCCGACCGACTCCACGCTGTCGTCGTCCCCGTTGTCCCCGTTCTCGCCGGCTTCCGACGACGCGTCCGAATCGTTGGCGGCATCGCTGTCGCCGTTGCGGGAGCTCTTCTTCGGGCTGTCCTCCGAGCGGCTGCGTTCGGCCGCATCCTCGGCTTCGGCGTCCAGCAGGGCCTGCCGGTCGGCGTGGGGGATCTGGTAGTAGTCCGGATGGATCTCGTTGAAGGCGAGGAAGCCGTGCCGGTTGCCGCCGTAGTCGACGAAGGCGGCCTGCAGGGACGGTTCGACCCTGGTCACCTTCGCGAGATAGATGTTGCCGCGGAGCGGCTTGCGGGCGGCGGCTTCGAAATCGAAATCTTCGACGCGGTTACCGCGGACGACGACGACGCGGGTTTCTTCCGGGTGGGCTGCGTCGACGAGCATTTTGTTGGCCATAGGGCGAAAACTCCTTGCCTCCGCTCCCGCTGCGGGGCGGCGGCTCGGCGCGCGCCCTAAGCCGGGAGGAGGCGATCTGGGTCGTGAAGACGATATCGGATAAAGAGGCGCGGCGGCATGCCCGGCAGCCGACAGTGCTCCCGTCCGACGGGGTCGGCTGAGAGGAGGTCATGCTGACAAGACGGGGCTGCATCGCTCACGCGCTCGCACAAATTCGCAAACATCGCGAAACGGCCGGCGGCCGTTCCGGGTGGATCCGTCGACGTACCATCGCCGGCGACCGATGCTGCGCTCCGGATGGCCGGTCCCGATCCGTCCGCCGGGGCGGTTCGATCCGGGTAGGGCCGGCATCCCGCAGGGGACACGCGACGCCGGCACGCGCAAGGGTTTCCTGTCCGGCCAACCCGCCGTTCCGACCGCACCGAATCGTGATGCGTTGATTGATCGAAAGCCTGAAGGAAGGCCAAAGCCTTATCCTCCCGAAGGAGAATGCGGCCCGGACAGAGGAAATAATCCACTATCCAGCTATTTACGGGTCCATGCCGCAATTGGCAAGCAGTTGATCGCTCACGGCGAAAAAGCGCAGCGGCGACAAGGCGCGGTTAACGCCGGCCCTGCTATCGGCTATAGGCGGGGCCGGAACGACTGGTTCGAAAGGGTTTTTCCGAAATGCGCGCTGGTTTGGCCGCCGGATGGATGATGATGCTGCTGCTTGCCGCGCTGGCCGCGCCGGCGGCGCTCGCGGCGGCCGACGAGGTCGTCGTCGCCAACGGCGCGCGGGTCGGCGGCGACAGCGACCGTACCCGCTTCATTCTCGACGTGGCGGACGAGGTGGACTTCTCCACCTTCGTGCTGCCGAATCCCCGCCGGGTCATCATCGACATGGCCCATGTGGAGTTCGATCTGCCGGTCGGCTCCGGCCGCGAGGGCGGCGGGCTGGTCTCGGCCTGGCGCTACGGTCAGTTCGCGGCCGGCCAGGCCCGGATCGTGCTCGACGTGGACGAGCCCGTGGCCGTCGAGAACGCCCTCTATTTGCCGCCGGTCGCCGATCAGCCCGGCCGGCTCGTGGTGGATCTCGTCGCCACCTCCGACGAGGACTTCGCGGCCGCCGTCGAGCGCAGCCGCGGCCGCAGCGCCGGTGCCGAGCCGAAGCTGGCCGAGCCGTCGCAGCCGGTTCAGGGCCACAAGCCCGTGGTGGTGCTCGATCCGGGACACGGCGGCGTCGATCCCGGCGCGATCGGCAGCGGCGGCGTCTATGAAAAGGACGTGGTCCTGGCGTTCGCGGAAAAGCTGAGGGCCGACCTGGAATCCCGCGGCGAGGTCGAGGTCCGGATGACCCGCGAGGACGACCGGTTCCTCTCGCTGCGCCAGCGGGTCGACGTGGCGCGCGGCTACGGCGCGGACCTGTTCGTGTCGATCCACGCCGATTCGGCGCCCCAGGACTATGTGCGCGGCGCCACGGTCTACACCCTGTCGGAGCGCGCGTCCGACGCCCAGGCCGCAGCCATCGCGGCGCGGGAAAACCGCTCCGACGCGCTCGCCGGCATCGAGGCCGACGAGGCCACCGACGAAGTCACCGACATTCTCATCGATCTGGCGCGGCGGGAGACGAAGGTGTTTTCGCATCACTTCGCCGAGGACGTGATCGAGCATCTCGGCACGGCGGTGCAGATGCACAAGAATCCGCACAGATCGGCGCGGTTCCGCGTGCTCAAGGCCCACGACATCCCGTCCGTGCTGATCGAGCTGGGCTATCTGTCCAACAAGCACGACGAGCAGCTTCTGACCGATCCGGACTGGCGCGACCGGGCGTCGACGGCGCTGTCCGGTGCCGTCACCCGCTTCTTCGCGCCGCGGATCGCCCAGGGACAGGGTGAGACCACGGCGCAGTGACTGCCCCGAAGACACCACTTTTCGGTCGCAAAGTGGTGAAGAGAGATCGGGTCGGATTCGGCGTCGGGCGCTTGCAAGGGGCAAGGCGCCGGCGATATGGGTTCGATCCTGCGGGCCGTTAGGCGGGGCGGACCTGAACGTTGACCGGGGTGGATGTGTCGGGCGGTGCGATGACCGCGCCCGACCTGCCCTCAGGCGGAGTTGAATACGTCACGATGCGCTTTCTTGTGAACACCGTCGGATACCTGTTCGGCATCGGGGTGATCCTCGGCCTGATCGCCGCGGGCGCGGTCGGCTATTACGTCTACAAGATGTCGGAGGATCTGCCGGAGTACACCCAGCTCCGCAACTACGAGCCTCCGGTGATGACCCGCATCCACGCGACCGACGGCAGCCTGGTCGCCGAGTACGCGCGCGAGCGGCGGCTGTTCCTGCCCATCCAGGCGATCCCCGCGATCATCAAGGAAGCGTTCCTCTCCGCCGAGGACAAGAATTTCTACGTCCACAACGGTGTCGACGTGGGCGGCATCATGCGCGCCGCCGTCACCAACTTCCGCAACCGCGGGACCGGCCGCCGTCCGGTCGGCGCCTCGACGATCACCCAGCAGGTCGCGAAGAACTTCCTTCTGACCAACGAGGTCTCGATCGAGCGCAAGATCAAGGAAGCGATCCTGGCGCTGCGCATGGAGCAGGCCTACACCAAGGACCGGATCCTCGAGCTCTATCTGAACGAGATCTATCTCGGCCTCGGCGCCTACGGCGTCGCCGCAGCGGCGCTGGTCTATTTCGACAAGTCCGTCCACGAACTGACCCTGGCGGAGGTCGCCTATCTCGCCGCCCTGCCCAAGGCGCCGAACAACTACAACCCGTTCCGCGAGCCCGCCCGCGCCATCGAGCGCCGCAACTGGGTTCTCGACCGGATGCTCGAGAACGACTTCATCACGCCGGAAGAAGCCGAGCAGGCCAAGAACGAGCCGCTGAAGGTGACGCCGCGCGAGCTCGGGTCGCATCTGTTCGCGGCGGACTATTTCGCCGAGGAAGTGCGCCGCCAGCTCGCCGACATGTACGGCGAGAAGGGCCTTTATGACGGCGGTCTCTCGGTGCGCACGACCCTTGATCCCGAAATGCAGATCATGGCCCGCAACGCGCTGATGAACGGCCTGATGGATTTCGATGTCAGCCGCGGCGGATGGCGGGGTCCGGTGACCACCGTCGAGCTCGACGGCGGTGCCGACTGGGGCGCCAAGGTGGGTCAGATCGAGGCCTATTCGGACCTGCCGGAATGGCGTCTGGCCGTGGTCTTGTCCGTGGACGGCAACGAAGCCCAGATCGGCCTGCAGCCGCCCCGGCTCGCCTCCGGCGCGCTGTCGATCGAGCGCCAGCGGGGCCGCGTGCCGTTCTCCGAGACGGCGTGGAAGCGGATCCAGCACGGACCCGAGCGGGGCCAGGACTATGCCCGCTTCACCAGTGCGCGGAACATGACCGACCTCGTCCAGCGCGGCGACGTCGTCTACGTGGAGAAGGTCGAGGACGCCGAGGCCGACAATGTGTGGCGCCTGCGGCAGATCCCGGAAGTCTCCGGCGGCCTCGTCGCGATGGATCCGCACACCGGCCGCGTGCTGGCGATGGTCGGCGGGTTCAGCTACGCCGAGAGCGAGTTCAACCGCGCCACCCAGGCCCGCCGTCAGCCGGGCTCCTCGTTCAAGCCGTTCGTCTACGCGACCGCGCTGGACAACGGCTATACGCCCGCCAGCGTGGTTCTGGACGGCCCGATCGAGATCGATCCCGGTCCCGGCCAGCCGGTCTGGCGGCCGAAGAATTACGGCGGCAAGTTCGCCGGTCCGTCGACGCTGCGCTATGGCATCGAGCGGTCGCGCAACGTGATGACGGTGCGGCTCGCCAAGGACATGGGCATGCCGCTCATCGTCGAATATGCGCGGCGGTTCGGCATCTACGACCAGCTGAAGCCGTTCCTGCCGATGGCGCTCGGCGCCGGCGAAACCACGGTCATGCGGATGGTCGGGGCGTACTCGATCATCGCCAACAGCGGGCAGAAGGTGACGCCGACCCTGATCGACCGGATCCAGGACCGCTACGGCCGCACCATCTACCGGCACGACGATCGCGTCTGTCAGGGCTGCGTCGCCGAGGAATGGCACAACCAGCCCGATCCGACGATCATCGACGAGTCGGAATACGTGCTCGATCCGATGACCGCCTACCAGATCACCTCGATGATGGAAGGCGTGGTCCAGCGCGGCACCGCGACCCGCGTTCGCGCCGTGGGCAAGCCGATCGCAGGCAAGACCGGGACCACCAACGACGAGCGGGACGCCTGGTTCGTCGGCTTCACGCCGGACCTGGTGGCGGGCGTCTATGTCGGCTTCGACAACCCCCGCCCGATGGGGCGCGGGGCGACCGGCGGCCAGATCGCGGCGCCGATCTTCATCGACTTCATGAAGGAAGCCCTGGCCGATACGCCCGGCGTCGAGTTCCGCGTGCCGGAAGGCATCAAGCTCGTCCCGGTCAACCGCAGCACCGGTCAGCCGGCTTCGGGCGGTGGTCCGGGCGTGATCCTGGAGGCCTTCAAGCCCGGCACGGCGCCCGGCGACACCTATTCGGTGATCGGCCTCAACACCGACGGCAAGTCCTCGCGCGGCTCCGTCACCCGCGAGAGCGAGCGGGCGGTCCTGTCGGGCACCGGCGGCCTCTACTGAGGCCCGCCGGCGCGGCCCGCCGGTTCCTTCACGTCGGTATCCCTGCAGGAAAGGCTGCGGCGCGCTTCAGCGCCGCCCCTTGCGTCCCCCACGTTGCACCCCATCCCCGTTTTGCCTATGTCGAGGCTCCCGGCTGCGGCCGGCAGCGAGACCAGAATTCGGAAGAGTCGGATGAGAACCGAGACGACCAACACCATCGAAGAGATCAAGCAGGCGCTGGGCCTGCTGAGGAGGTATCTTTGACTGGGAAGAGGCACTCAAGCGGCTCGACGAGCTGAACGCGAAGGCTGAGGATCCCAGTCTCTGGAACGACCCGGAAGAGGCCCAGGGTCTGATGCGCGAGCGTCAGCATCTCGAGGACCAGATCTCCGCGGTCCGGCGTCTGGAACAGGAACTGGACGACGCAGTCGGCCTGATCGAACTCGGCGAGGCCGAGGGCGAAGCGGGCATCGTCGAGGACGCCGAGGCGCAGCTCAAGGCTCTCCTGGCCGACGTCTCGCGCCGGCAGGTCGAGGCGATGCTCTCCGGCGAAGCCGATTCCAACGACACCTATCTGGAGGTCCACTCCGGCGCCGGCGGCACCGAGAGCCAGGACTGGGCGCAGATGCTGTTGCGCATGTATGTGCGCTGGGCGGAGCGGGCCGGCTACAAGGTCGAGACGCTGGAGGTCAGCGACGGCGAAGAAGCCGGCATCAAGGCCGCGACGATCCTGGTGAAGGGCCACAACGCCTACGGCTGGCTCAAGACGGAGGCCGGCGTGCACCGGCTGGTGCGGATCTCGCCCTTCGACAGCCAGGCCCGGCGGCACACCTCGTTCGCGTCGGTCTGGGTCTATCCGGTGATCGACGATTCCATCCAGATCGAGGTCAACGAGTCCGACGTCCGCACCGATACGTACCGATCGTCCGGCGCCGGCGGCCAGCACGTCAACACGACCGACTCCGCCGTCCGCCTGACCCATATCCCGTCGGGCATCGTGGTGGCCTGCCAGGCCGGCCGCTCCCAGCATCAGAACCGGGCCCAGGCCTGGGACATGCTGCGCGCCCGGCTCTACGAGGCGGAGCTGAAGCGGCGCGAGGAAAAGGCGATGGCCGAGGCGGCGTCCAAGTCGGACATCGGCTGGGGCCACCAGATCCGCTCCTACGTGCTGCAGCCCTATCAGCTGGTGAAGGACCTCAGGACCGGGGTGGAGAACACCTCGCCCCAGGCGGTTCTCGACGGCGACCTGAACGGCTTCATGGAAGCGACGCTCGCCCAGCGTGCCGACGGCGGATCGACGGCCGAAGTCGAGGATGTGGAGTAGAGCGAAGCCAGGAAAAGTGGGAACCGGTTTTCCGTCCGGCTGAGCGAGGAAGAAAGCAAAGCCAGGAAAGGCAGGACGGATTTTTCCGCTCACGCCGGCTCGATACGCTCGCGGCTGCGCGGGCGCGGCTTTCCTTCGTCCCGGTCGCTTCGCTCCTCGCCTCTTGACCGGCCGGCGCGCGGTCGCGCGCTGGCTGTCGTGATACGGAAAGTTGTTCCGAGGGACCGCAGGCAATTGCGCCAGTCTCCGCTCATTCCCGCGAAAGCGGGAATCCATGGGGCGGAGCAGCACGTTAAGAGCAAGCCCAGAGTCCGTGCACCCTCTGCAAGCCTGTTGGCAGGCTCCCCCCAAGAATGGACCAAGTCCTCAAGGTACCGAAATGCATGATGGATTCCCGCTTTCGCGGGAATGAGCGGATCGGTTAGGCCCGTCGCATCGGACCGCCTTGCCGATCGGTTCAAGGCGGTCCCGCGGGACGTGCCAGGGCGCTCACCGTGCCTACGTCCGGATGATCTCCAGCGGCCGATAGAAGCCCGGTGTCAGGCCGGCTTCCGAGCGCGCCCGGTCGTTGAAGGGCGGCTTCAGAGGGCTGCGGAAGTGTTTGCGGACCAGCGCATGAAAGGTCGGCTCGAACGGCCGGCCCTCGCGCTCGCACAGGAACTTGAACCACTTGACGCCGAAATGGACGTGCTTCTTCTCGTCCTCGTAGATGCGCCTGAGCACGGAAGCGTCTGCCTCGTCGCCGCGCGCGTCGGCCTTCTCGATCATGGAGGGCGTGACGTCGAGACCCCGGGCTTCCAGCACCAGCGGCACGATGGCCAGCCGCGCGGTCAGGTCGTGCCCGGTTTCCTCCGCCGCCTGCCATAGCCCGTCATGGGCCGGCAGTGCGCCGTACCAGGAGCCGAGATCGGCGAGGCGCCCGCACAGAAGCTCGAAATGGATGCTTTCCTCCAGGCCGACCGTGACCCAGTCGTCGAAGAAAGCGCGGGGCATCGGCCGGTCGGCGAAGCGGCCGACGATGTCCCAGGCCAGGTCGATGGCGTTCAACTCGATATGGGCGATGGAGTGGAGCAGCGCGATGTGGCCGGTCCGGCTGTCGGCGGAGCGTCGTGGCATGTCCCGCGGCGCGCGCAGCTCGGGCTTTTCCGGCCGGCCCGGACGGGACGGAACCGGCGGGTCCAGCGGCGGGTGTCGAAGGGACAGCGAGCGGTCGAACCACAGCGCGGCCGTCCTCCGGGCGACGGCCACCTTTTTGCCCAGATCCGACGTGGCGACCACGGTGCGCGCGCCGGCGGCCAGCGATGCCGGGGCCTCCACGCCTGAGTCCGAAGCGTCCCGGGTCACAGCTTCTCGGCAGCCTCGAGCACCGCTTCGGCGTGGCCGGGAACCTTCACCTTGCGCCAGATCTTCGCGATGGTGCCGTCCGGCGCGATCAGGAATGTGGACCTTTCAACTCCGAAATAGGTCCGGCCGTACATGGACTTCTCCACCCAGACGCCATAGCTTTGACAAACCGATTTGTCTTCATCCGAGGCGAGGGGCACGCCGAGCTCGTGTTTTGCCCGGAACTTGCTGTGACGCGCGACCGAATCGGGTGAAATGCCGATGACCTCGACCCCGCGTTCGGAGAAGCGGGGCAGGAGTTCGGAGAAGCCGACGGCTTCCTTGGTGCAGCCCGGCGTGTCGTCCTTGGGATAGAAATAGAGAACCACCGATTTGCCGGAGAGTCCCGACAGCGAAATGTCTCCGAGCGTATCGGTCGGGAGTGTGAAATCCGGTGCCTGATCGCCTTCCGAAAGCGTCGCCATGTGCGTTTCTCCTCGCGGGGTGGTCCGTCGTGACCGCTGACGCCGGTCACGCGCGCCGGACCGCTCGTTCGTCGGTCAACTCAGATCGGGTTTTGCCCGGCAGGGCCGGCCGGTCAAGTCCTGCCCGATCCCGTGCGGCGCGTCCTTTGGTGGCAAAGGCGCCGATTGAATGATCAGAAAGACACCCAGATCCACGCCGCCGACCGCCTCGAAACGGTCGGCCGGACGTCGCGCCATGCGCGTGTCGGGGATCGCCGCGGGCGTGGCGCTCGTGCTCCTGATCGCGCTCGCCGTCCGCGTCTGGGTGGCGCCCGTCACGATCCCGTCCGCCGACCGGACGGTCCGCACCGTTCTCAACCAGCTGGCCGGGGACAACGGGCGGGTGGCCGTCGGCGGCGTCTCGGTGGGGTGGTCGCCCGAGCGGGCGTTCGAGCTGGTCGTCCGCGAGGTGGCGCTGCGCGGCCCGGCCGGGTCGCTCGAAGCGCCGGAGACCATCTTCGACCTGTCGGTGCGGTCGCTTCTGACCGGCGATATCCGGGTCCATTCGATCTCGATCGTCGATCCGGTCCTGGAGGTCAATCTTCCCACGATCGGGACGGGGGACGGTGCCGCCGATCCGGCCGCGGACGACGAGGCCGACCTGCCGCCGCCCCTCGGCGTGCTGCCGGTTGCCGAACAGCGTCTCGCCCGGATCTCGCTGCTCGCGCGCGAGCGCGGTCTCGCCGAACTGCACATCCTCAACGGCGAGGTCCACCTGCCCAACCTGGATCCGCGTCTTCCCGATCGGCGGTTCACCTCGATCGACGCGAGCTTCCGGCCGGATCGGGACGGGGACGTCGCCATCGAGGCGATCGGTCAGGCCGACAGCGGATCGTGGCGGGTGACGGTCGACCGCTCGAGCGCGGGGAGCGGTTCGGAACTGGTCGCCCGGGCGTCGGGACTGACGCTCACGGACTTCATCGACATTCCCCTGATCCGCTCCGGCTTCCACATGGCGCCGACGCTGACCGCCTGGTTCGGGCCATCGGGCCGGCTCGACCAGGCGCGGATCGAGCTGTCGGTCGAGCAGGGGGTCTTCCAGATCGCCAAGGATCCGGCGCGCAGCATCGACCGGCTGACCGTCGCAGCGACCTGGAGCGCCACCACAAGGGCGGTGACCGTCGGGACCCTCGAGCTTGCCGCGGGCGCGACGTACATGTCGGGCCACGGCCGGTTCGTGCCACCGTCCGGACCGGACGGCGCATGGACCTACGAACTCCAGGCCGACGACGCGCGGATCGGGCCGGACGACGTCGACGGGCCGCCGCTCGATTTCGTCGAACTCAGCACGGCCGGCGAAGTCCGTCCCGAGCGCAGCTACGTGACCTTCGACCGGTTCGTCGCGCGCTCGACGCTTGGGTCGATCACCGGCGCCGGCTCCATGGATTTCGGCCCCCAGGGCCCGTCGCTTGCGGCGGCGCTGAAGACGTCGCCGATGTCGGCCTCGGCGCTGATGCGGATGTGGCCGGTGGTGCTCGGCTACGAGGCCCGCAGCTGGCTCGTGGGCAACGTCCTGGCCGGCCAGATCGAGCGCGCCGACATGCAGTTCGCGCTGCTGCCGCTGGACATGGACGGCAAGCCGGCGACGGCCAGCGGGATGGACCGAACCATCGACATCGACATCGCCTACAGCGGCGCGGCGCTGAAGCTGCCGGGCGAGCTGCCCGCGCTGATGAATGCCGAGGGCACGGCGACGGTGGTCGACCGGCACGTCACCTTGAACGCCGAGACCGCCGAATTGCGGCCGGACGGGCGCGATCCGATTGCAGTCGAAGGCTTTTACGCGGACGTGCCGTCGGTGACGTCGAGCCCGCCGATCGGGACGATCCGCAGCCGCCTGTCCGGACCCGCGCCCTCGATCGCCGCGCTGGCCGCCGCCAAGCCGATCGATGCGCTGCGGTTCGTCGACGTGACGCCGGACGACCTCACCGGATCGATCGCCGCCAATCTCGAGGCGGTCGGCCCGCTGGGCAACACCATCGAGCCGGATGCCCTCAAATGGTCGGTGGATGCCACCCTGACCGATGTCGCGAGTGCGGTGGCGATCAACGGCCAGACCGTCACCGACGCCGATCTCAACGTCGTGGCCGACCAGTCGTCCGCGACAGTCAAGGGCGATGCGACGGTGGACGGCGTGCGGGCGTCGATCGATTTCACCCAGACCTTCTCCGGCGACGACCAGGGCCGCTCCGGCGACGTCTCGTTCGTGCTGACGGACGCGGAGCGCAAGAAGCGCGGCTTCGAGACCGGGTCGTTCCTCAAGGGGCCCATCGAGGTCTCCATGGAGGAGACCGCCGAAGGCGAGCGGCGGATCGAAGCCAGCCTGACCCGGGCGCAGGTGACCATTCCGGGCTTCGGCTGGACCAAGAGCGCCGGCGTCCCCGCCACGGCGGCCTTCACCCTGGTCGAGCAGGACGGCCGCACCGAGGTGAACTATCTCAAGATCACGTCCGACGGGCTGGACATCCAGGGCGGCGTGCGTCTGGAGGGCGGAAAGCTGGTCGATGCGACCTTCGACCGGTTCGCGCTCAGGGCCACCGACAAGGCCCAGCTCAAGGTGACGCCGAGCGGGAACGGCTACGACATCCGCCTCTCCGGCAGCGCGTTCGACGGGCGCGGCGTTATCTCCGGGCTCAAGAACGGGTCGGACGGTGGCGGCGGGTCATTCGACGCGCCGATCAACGTGACGATCGCCCTCGACGCGGTCCAGGGCAACGGCGGCGTGACCCTGACCGGCGTGAACGGCGCCGTTCGGATGACGGGCGGACGGCTCGCCTCGCTGGATCTGACCGGCTCCACCAACGGCGGCCGCGCCACCGACCTGGTGGCCAAGGTCGCGCCATCCGGCGGCGGGACGAGGTCGCTCTCGGTCCGCTCCGGCGACACCGGCCAGCTGCTCAAGTTCCTGGACCTCTATCAGCGGCTCGCCGGCGGGCAGGGGATTCTCCAGGCCACCCTGCGCCGGAACGGGCCGACCAACGGCCAGGTCCGCATCGAGCAGTTCCGCATCACCGGGGACCCGGCGGTGGAGAATCTCATCGACCGCACCGTCCAGACGCGCCGCTCCGCCGGCTCGCGGGTGATGGCCTATCAGCCGGAGCCCCAGCAGCGGCCGAACAACAGTTTCGAGGAACTGGTGGTGCCGTTCACCGAGAGCGACGGCCGGGTCGAGATCTCCGACGCGATCCTGCGCGGCGCGGCGATCGGCGGCACGGCGGGCGGGGTCATCGACCTGGACAACCGGACCCTGCAGATCAGCGGGACCGCCATTCCGGCCTATGCGGTGAACAATTTGTTCGGCCGCGTACCGGTGCTGGGCGAGATCCTCGGCGGCGGCAAGGAAGGCGGCCTGTTCGGCGTGACCTTCCGCCTGGACGGACCGATGTCCGGTCCGAACCTGTCGTTCAATCCGCTGTCCGCCGTCACGCCGGGCATCTTCCGGCGGATCTTCGAGCAGCAGAACGCGGACGGCGTCCCTTCCTATCAGGGCTACAACAACGGCAACCGGCGGAACTAGCTCCAACGGGCAGGTCCGCCGCAGCCGGGCCGAACCGGCCGCGACCGGGCGCGTCAGTCCGCCTTCAGGAGCACGTGCTTCTTGCGGCCCATGGACAGCTTGATGACGCCGTCGTTGGTGATGTCGCCGCGGCCGAGCTGGCGGCGGTCGTCGTCGACCACCGCGTCGTTCACCCGGAGCGCGCCGCCCTTGATGTGGCGCCGGGCCTCGCTGTTGCTGGCGGCCAGTCCGGCCAGCCGGAATGCGTCCAGAACGCCGATGCCGGCGTCCAGGTCGCTTCCGGCGACGGTCACCGTCGGCAGGTCCTGGGCGAAGGTGCCCGCCTCGAAGGTCTGGCGCGCCGTCTCCGCGGCCTTGTCCGCCTCCTCGCGGCCGTGGACGATCGCGGTCGCCTCGGTGGCCAGGATCTTCTTGGCCTCGTTGATCTCCGAGCCGCCGAGTGCTTCCAGCCGGGCGATCTCGTCGAGCGGCAGGCGGGTGAAGATCTTGAGGAAGCGGCCAACGTCGGCGTCCTCGGTGTTGCGCCAGTACTGCCAGAAATCGTAGGCGCTGAAGACGTCCTCGTTGAGCCAGACCGCGCCGTTCGCCGTCTTGCCCATCTTGGCGCCCGAGGACGTGGTCAGGAGCGGCGTGGTCAGGGCGTAGAGCTGGGGGGTGTTCATCCGGTGGCCGAGATCGACCCCGTTGATGATGTTGCCCCACTGGTCCGAGCCGCCCATCTGCAGCCGGCAGCCGTAGCGCCGGTTCAGCTCGACGAAGTCGTAGCCCTGCATGATCATGTAGTTGAATTCGAGGAAGGACAGCGACTGCTCCCGGTCGAGCCGCAGCTTGACCGAATCGAACGACAGCATCCGGTTGACGGAGAAGTGCCGGCCGACGTCGCGGATGAACTCGATGTAGTTGAGGCCCAGCAGCCAGTCGGCGTTGTTGACCATCATTGCGTCGGTGGGGCCGTCGCCGAAGCGCAGGATGCGCGCGAAGATGCGCTTGATGCCGGCAATGTTCTCCTCGATCTGCTCCTGGGTCAGGAGCTTGCGCTGGTCGTCGCGGAAGGACGGATCGCCCACCATCGAGGTGCCGCCACCCATCAGCGCGATCGGCCGGTGCCCGGTCTCCTGCAGCCAGTGGAGCATGGTGGCGGAGATCAGGTTGCCGATGTGCAGGCTGGTCGCGGTTGCGTCGTAGCCCACATAGGCGGTCACGGTCTCGGTGCGGAACAGATCGTCGAGGCCGCTCTCGTCAGAGATCTGATGGATGAAGCCGCGTTCGCTGAGGGTGTGCAGAAACTCTGACTTGAACCCGGTCATGGAAAACCAATCCTGTGATATCGGTCGGAGCGGAGGCGCTCCGGGGCGTTCGGCTCGCGGTTTATCAGCCTCTCAGACAAATTCCAGATGCGGAGTGGATTTTGAGTATCGAAGAAGGCACCCGTCGGCCCCTGCGCGCGATCGGTCTGATGAGCGGCACCTCCATGGACGGGGTCGACGTCGCGCTGGTGGAAACCGACGGGGAGGCCGCCGTGACCCCCGGACCGACCGCCTTCACCCCCTATCCGGACGAGTTGCGGACGCTTCTCAAACGCGCCAACGAGGTCGCCCTCGGTCTGGACGACCGCACGGCGCGTCCTGAGCCGCTGGCGGAGGCGGAACGCTGGGTCACGGAAATCCAGGCCACGGCGGTGAGGACCTTCGTCGAGGCGCTCGGCGCGCAGCCGGACGTGGTCGGCTTCCACGGCCAGACGGTGATGCATGCCCCGGACCGCGGGCTGACCATCCAGCTCGGCGACGGCCAGGCCATGGCCGACCGGCTCGGCATTCCCGTGGTGTTCGACCTGAGGGCGGCCGACATGGCGGCGGGCGGCGAGGGAGCGCCGCTCGTGCCCGTCTTCCACCGGGCGCTGGTCCTCCAGGCCGGGCTGGAGCTGCCGGCCGCCGTCCTCAACATCGGCGGCGTGGCGAACGTCACCTGGGTCGGGGCCGACGGCGATCTGGTCGCCTTCGATACGGGACCCGGCAATGCGCTCATCGACGACATGATGGAAGCCCGTCACCATCAGATGATGGACGAAGGCGGCGCGCGGGCGTCGGAGGGCACCGTCAACCGGTCGGTCGTGGAGGCCTATCTCGGCGATTCCTATTTCGCGCGGCCGGCGCCCAAATCCCTGGACCGGAGCCAGTTCGACCGCAGCCTGACCGATCCGCTGTCGACGGAAGACGCGGCCGCGACCCTGGTGGCGGTGACCGCCGAGAGCGTCGCGCACGGCCTGAAACAGCTTCCGGCCTATCCGAAGAGCCTGACGATCGGCGGCGGCGGCGCGCGCAATCCGGTCATGATGGAGGCGCTCGCCGGTGCGGTGGGCCTCGAGCCGCGCAGCGCCGACGGGCTCGGCTGGTCGGCGGCGTTTCTGGAGGCCCAGGCCTTCGCCTATCTGGCGGTGCGGGCGCTGGGCGGCCTGCCGATCACGTTTCCGGGGACGACCGGGGTGGCGGAACCGCAGACCGGCGGCCGGATCGCGAGGCCCTGATCCGGACGCGCTTTGCCGGTTTGCGCGGCCTCGACCCCATCCGCTCATTCCCGCGAAAGCGGGAATCCATGGTGGATTGGATCAGGTCGAGGTGGATATCGCCGGGGCCAGGACCCGGCCGCTTCGGCAGTGCCTTCGCTCACCCGGATCATGGACCCAGGAGAGCTGTCGACCAGCCCTATGGATTCCCGCTTTCGCGGGAATGAGCGGAGATTGGGGCGAGCGCTTACAGTCCCTCGGAAACGCTTTCCGGAAGACGGCAGCCAGCGCGCGACCGCGCGCCGGCCGGAGGCCGCCCACCCGGAGCCGGTGAGCGGAGCGAATTCGGCGTGAGGGGATTTTCTTTCTCGCAAATCCGGACGGAAAACCGGTTCCCACTTTTCCTGGATTTGCTGTGCCAGCGCGCGACCGCGCGCCGGCCGGAGGCCGCCCACCCGGAGCCGGTGAGCGGAGCGACCTCGGCGTGAGGGGATTTTCTTTCTCGCAAATCCAGACGGGAAACCGGTTCCCGGTTTCCACGGTCTCTGATTACGCCGCGTCGGGGGTGTCTGCGAGGCGCTTGTCCAGATAGGTCCCGCAGTGATCCATCAGCACGTCGACCCGGTCCTCGAAGAAGTGGTTGGCGCCGGGGATGATCTCCTGATCCACCACGATGCCCTTCTGGGTCTTCAGCTTGTCGACCAGGGCCTGGGTGTCCTTCATCGGCACGACCTTGTCGACGTCGCCGTGGATGATCAGGCCGGACGACGGGCAGGGCGCCAGGAAGGAGAAGTCGTGCAGGTTCGCCGGCGGTGCCACCGAGATGAAGCCCTCGATCTCCGGACGGCGCATCAGCAGCTGCATGCCGATCCAGGCGCCGAAGGAAAAGCCGGCGATCCAGCAGGAGCGGGCGTCCGGGTGGATGGTCTGGACCCAGTCCAGGGCCGCCGCCGCGTCCGAGAGCTCGCCGGAGCCGTGGTCGAACGCGCCCTGACTGCGTCCGACGCCCCGGAAATTGAACCGCAGCACGGCGAACCCGCGCTTCTGGAACATGTAGAAGAGATTGTAGACGATCTGGTTGTTCATCGTCCCGCCGAACTGCGGGTGCGGGTGCAGAACGATGCCGATCGGCGCGTTTCGATTCTTGGCCGGCTGGAAGCGGCCTTCAATACGGCCGGCCGGCCCGGTGAAGATCACTTCGGGCATCGGAACGAATCCTTTAGGAGACGGTTGCAGGGCAAGGCAGGCAAGCGGGCCGAAAAGCAGGAAAATCTTGACGGCAAGGGTCGCCTTCCTACACTTAAATTAATCTGGAACCATTCGAATTCGAGAGCGGGGACAAAGATCCGGTTCGCTCCGGGCAAATGGGGTCAGGGTGCGCGGGTTATCCACAGCTCGCGGAGCCAATGCAAGATTTTTCCGGACGATCGGGGACACGGATGACGGCGGCAAGCCGGATCTATTTCGACTGGAACGCAGGCGCGCCGGTGAAGCCGGCGGTGCGCGAGGCGATGGTCGATGCCCTGTCCGTGCTCGGCAACCCGTCGTCCGTTCATGCCGAGGGCCGGGCCGCGCGCGCCCGGATCGAGGAAGCGCGGCGTGCGGTCGCCGATCTCGCCGGCACGGCGGCCGATGCGGTCACCTTCACCAGCGGCGGCACCGAGGCGAACGTCACCGCGCTGTCGCCGGAGATGGAAATCGACGGACAGCCGGTCCGGTTCTCCCGCCTTCTGGTGTCGGCGATCGAACATCCGTCGGTTCTCGCCGGCGGACGCTTCCCGGCCGAGGCCGTGTCCGTCCTGCCGGTGGACGCGGACGGACGCCTCGATCTGGACGCGCTGGACGCTGCGCTGGCGGATGCGGACGGCCCGATGCTGGTCTCGCTGATGGCGGCCAACAACGAGACCGGCGTGCTTCAGCCGGTCGCGGAAGCCGCGGACCGGGTCCATGCGGCCGGCGGCGTGCTTCACGTGGATGCCGTGCAGGTCGCCGGGCGCGAAGCGATCCCGGCCGCCACGACGGGCGCGGACATCCTGACGCTGTCCGCCCACAAGATCGGCGGGCCACGTGGCGCCGGAGCCGTGATTCGCGTTCGTCCGGGACTGCGCATCGCGCCGCTCCTGACCGGCGGCGGCCAGGAAGGTCGCGACCGCGCCGGCACCGAGAACATGCCGGCGATTGCCGCGTTCGGGGTTGCGGCCCGCGAGGCGATGTCGGATGTCGTCCGCGCAGGGGAGATCCGCCGCCTGCGGGACTGGTTGGAGCGGGACGTCATGATTATGTGTCCCGATGCGGTGGTCTTCGGACGCAACGCCGGGCGGCTTGCAAACACGAGCTGTCTCGCGGTGCCGGGCATGACGGCCGAGACCGCCGTGATCGCCCTCGATCTCGACGGCGTGGCCGTCTCCTCCGGAGCGGCCTGCTCGTCGGGCAAGGTGGCCGCCTCCCACGTCCTCGCGGCGATGGGCGTGCCCGGGGATCTGGCCCGCGGCGCGGTGCGTATCAGCCTGGGCCCGTCGACCACGGAAGCCGAGGTCGAACAGTTCATTTCCGTCTGGCGCAAGCTGCGCCAGCGTTTCGCGCGGCAGACGGGGCAACCCGAGCCGCATTCAGACCGTCTTCGACAACCAGCGGGCCTTGAACCCGCCATGGATGGAGAGACTGATGCCGGCAGTGCAGGAAACGATCGATCAGGTTCGGTCGATCGACATCGACAAGTACAAGTACGGGTTCGTCACGGACATTCAGTCCGACAAGGCGCCTAAGGGCCTCAACGAGGACATCATCGCCTTCATCTCGGCGAAGAAGGGCGAACCCGACTGGATGCTTCAGTGGCGTCTGGAGGCCTATCAGCGCTGGCTGACGCTGGATGAGCCGACGTGGGCGCGCGTGAGCTATCCGAAGATCGACTTCCAGGAACTCTATTATTATTCGGCGCCGAAATCGTCGTCGGATGCGCCGAAGAGCCTGGACGAGGTCGATCCGGAGCTGCTGCGCACCTACGAGAAGCTCGGCATCCCGCTGAAGGAGCAGGAGATCCTGGCCGGCGTCCGCAAGCAGGGCGAGGCGAGCACCCTCGATGAAGCGGCCGGCGACAACCCCTACGGCAAGGTGGCCGTCGACGCGGTGTTCGATTCCGTCTCGGTGGTGACGACCTTCAAGGAAGAGCTCGCCAAGGCCGGCGTGATCTTCTGCTCGATCTCTGAGGCGATCCGCGAGCACCCGGATCTGGTGCGCAAATATCTCGGCTCGGTCGTGCCGATCACCGACAATTTCTATGCGACGCTGAACTCGGCGGTCTTCACCGACGGGTCGTTCGTGTACGTGCCGCCGGGCGTGCGCTGCCCGATGGAGCTGTCGACCTATTTCCGCATCAACGAGCAGAACACCGGCCAGTTCGAGCGCACGCTGATCATCGCCGACAAGGGCTCGTACGTCTCCTATCTGGAAGGCTGCACGGCGCCCCAGCGCGACGAGAACCAGCTTCACGCAGCGGTGGTCGAGCTGATCGCCATGGACGACGCGGAGATCAAGTACTCCACGGTGCAGAACTGGTATCCCGGCGACGTCAACGGCAAGGGCGGGATCTACAACTTCGTGACCAAGCGCGGCGACTGCCGCGGCGCGAACTCGAAGATCTCGTGGACCCAGGTGGAGACCGGCTCGGCGATCACCTGGAAATATCCGTCCTGCATCCTGCGCGGCGACAATTCCCGGGGCGAGTTCTACTCGATCGCCATCTCCAACGGGCACCAGCAGATCGATTCCGGAACGAAGATGATCCACCTCGGCAAGAACACGTCGAGCCGGATCATTTCCAAGGGCATCGCCGCCGGCAAGTCGGAGAACACCTACCGCGGTCTCGTCCAGGCGAACCGGCGGGCGAAGAACGCGCGCAACTTCACCCAGTGCGATTCGCTCCTGATCGGCAGCGAGTGTGGCGCCCACACGGTGCCCTATATCGAGGCCAAGACGGCGAGCGCGAAGTTCGAGCATGAGGCGACCACCTCGAAGATCTCCGACGACCAGCTGTTCTACTGCCGCTCCCGTGGGATCGGCGAGGAAGAGGCGGTCGCGCTGATCGTCAACGGCTTCGTCAAGGACGTCATCCAGCAGCTCCCGATGGAGTTTGCCGTGGAGGCGCAGAAGCTGATCGGGGTGAGCCTGGAGGGGTCGGTAGGCTAAGGCCGCTGCACGATGGATCCGGAGTTCTGGTTCAGGCCGAAGGTGCGGGGCTACGGTGCGTGGCCGGTGAACTGGAAGGGCTGGGCGGCGACCGGGGTCTACATTGCCGGCGTCCTCCTGTCCGTCCTGGCCCACATCGCGGCCATGCTGGCCTCCAGCCCGGCGACGGCGATTGCGGTGACGGCGATCTGGCTCGGCTTCCTGGTGATCTGGAGCGGTGGATTTCTGGCTCTGGCCCGCGCCAAGACCGACGGCGAATGGCGCTGGCGCTAGCCCTTGTTTCTATCGACCGACGCTGCCGCGCGATGGGATTTTGAGCGGCGCGACGGTCCAAAACGAACGGAATGCAAAGATGACGATGCTTGAGATCAAGAACCTGCACGTGACCGTCGAGGACCGGGAGATCCTGAAGGGGGTCGACCTCACGATCGAGGCCGGCAAGGTGCACGCGATCATGGGGCCGAACGGCTCCGGCAAGTCGACGCTGTCCCACGTGCTGGCCGGCCGCGACGACTACGAGGTCACCGAGGGCTCGATCCTGTTCAACGGCGTCGACCTGATGGAGCTGGAGCCGGAGGAGCGGGCCGCGGCCGGCGTGTTCCTGGCGTTCCAGTATCCGATCGAGGTGCCGGGCGTGGCCAACATGACCTTTCTGAAGACGGCCATCAATTCGCAGCGCAAGGCACGCGGCGAGGACGAGCTGTCCACGCCGGACTTCATGAAGCGGGTCAAGGCGGCGGCCGAGAAGCTGTCGATGAGCCAGGAGATGCTGCGCCGGCCGGTGAATGTCGGCTTTTCCGGCGGCGAGAAGAAGCGCAACGAGATCCTGCAGATGGCGGTCCTCGACCCCAAGCTCGCCGTCCTCGACGAAACCGATTCCGGCCTCGACATCGACGCGCTCAAGATCGTCGCGGAAGGCGTGAACGCGCTCCGCTCCCCCGACCGCTCGTTCATCGTCATCACCCACTATCAGCGGCTTCTGGAGCACATCGTGCCGGACGTGGTGCACGTGCTCGCCGGCGGACGCATCGTGAAGACCGGCGGCAAGGAGCTTGCGCTGGAACTCGAAGCGCGCGGCTATGCCGACTATGTCGAGGCCGCGTGAGGGAGGCGCAGATGTCCGAACAGACTGACGCCAACCGGACCGCCGCGGAGACGGCGCTGGTCGACTGGTTCGCCGCGGAGGCCGAAAGCCGGTCCGCCGAAGGCGCGATCGGGGCCCAGCGGGCGGAGGCCTTTGACCGCTTCAGCGGCCAGGGTCTGCCTCATCGCCGGGTCGAGGCCTACAAGTACACCGATCTGCGCGCCACGCTGCGCACCCTGCCGCCCGCCGCCGACCGGCCCGACAGCGCCGCGGTCGATGCGGCCGTCAAAGCCGTGCCGGCGCTCGCCGATACGGATACCGTGCCGGTCCGGCTGGTGATCGCCGATGGCCGATTCGTGGCCGAGGCATCCGATCTTGATGCCCTCGACGGGGCGGTTTCCGTCACCGGCTTCGCCGATCTTCTGGGGAAGGCCGATCCGCGCATGGAACGGATCGGGTCGCTCGCGGCCCAGGTCGACGATCCCATGCTGGCACTGAACACGGCGCTCTTCGAAGGCGGCGTGGTGATCGAGGTGGCAGCCGGAGCGAGCGTCGCGCGTCCCATCGAGATCCTGCACGTCGTCACCTCCGATCATGCGGTCACGACCATGCCGCGTCACGCCGTCTTCGTCGGCGAAGGGGCGTCGGTCTCCTTCCTGGAGCGGCATGAGGGGCGGGGCGAAGCCGCCAACGTCACCAATGCCGCGATCGAGCTGTGCGTCGCGCCGCGCGCCCGCGTGACCTGGGCAAAGCTTCAGGCGGAGACCACTGTCTCGACCCATGTCGGCACCACGACCGTGGCTGTCGGCGAGGCTGCCCGGGTGAACCATCTGACGGTCACGCTCGGCGCCCGGCTGTCCCGGTCCCAGCTCTTTGCCAGGATCGACGGCGAGGACACCGAGACCGCGTTCGATACGGCGACCTTCCTGACCGGCGAGCAGCATTCCGATGCGACGCTGGTGCTGGACCACAAGGTGCCGAACGGCGTCAGCCGGGAGCGCTTCCGCTCCGTGGTCGACGATACGGCCAAGGCGATCGTCCAGGGTCGGATCAATGTCTGGCAGCATGCCCAGAAGACCGACGCCCAGATGATGTCCAACGCGCTCCTCCTCTCCGACGAGGCGGAAGCGGTGAACAAGCCGGAACTCGAAATCTTTGCCGACGACGTGCAGTGCGCCCATGGGGCGACCTCGGGGCAGATCGACGAGGACGCGCTTTTCTATCTGCGCTCGCGTGGGGTACCCAAGCACCAGGCGGAACGGCTTCTGATCGAATCGTTCCTGATCGAGGCCGTGGAGGGGCTCGGCGACAGCGCCGTTGCGCCCGCGCTCGCCGCCCGCATCCGGGCCGCCCTGCACGCGGAGTGAGAGTGACATGATCGACGACTATCCCGTTTCCGCCACGCCCTACGACGTCGAAGTGCTGCGGCGGGATTTCCCGATCCTCATGCGGGAAGTCCACGGCAAGCAGCTTGCCTATCTGGACAACGCGGCCTCGGCCCAGAAGCCGGTCCACGTGCTGGAACGCATCCAGAGCGCCTACGCCAACGACTATGCCAACGTCCATCGCGGCCTGCACACGCTGGCGAACGCCTCAACGGAGGCCTACGAGGAGGCGCGCGAGACGGTGGCGGCGTTCCTCAATGCGCCGTCCAGCCAGGAGATCATCTTCACCCGCTCGACCACGGAGGCGATCAACCTGGTGGCGTCCAGCTACGGCGGCATGGTGCTGGGCGAGGGCGACGAGGTGGTGCTGTCGATTATGGAGCACCACTCCAACATCGTGCCCTGGCATTTCCACCGCGAGCGCAGCGGCGCGGTGCTGAAATGGGTCGACGTGAACGAGGACGGGTCGTTCGATCTGCAGCGGTTCGAAGAGGCACTGACCGAGCGCACGAAGATCGTCGCGCTGACCCACATGTCGAACGTGTTCGGCACGGCGGTTCCGATCAAGCAGGTGGTCGAGATCGCCCACGCCCGCGGCATTCCGGTGCTGGTCGACGGCAGCCAGGCGGCCGTTCACATGCCCGTCGACGTGCAGGACCTCGACTGCGACTTCTACGCCATGACCGGCCACAAGCTGTACGGCCCGACCGGCATCGGCGTGCTCTACGCCAAGCGCGCCCATCTGGAGGCGATGCCGCCCTATATGGGCGGTGGCGAGATGATCGAGAGCGTCACCCGGGACCGGGTGACCTATGGTGATCTGCCCAACAAGTTCGAGGCCGGCACGCCGCCGATCGTTCAGGCGATCGGGCTCGGGGCTGCCCTCGAGTATCTGGAAATGATCGGTCGCGACCGGATCGGCGCCCACGAGGCGCGCCTCAGGGACTATGCCCAGGAGCGGTTGTCGGCGATCAACTCGATCCGGCTGCATGGCACCGCGAAGGACAAGGCGGCGATCTTCTCCTTCGACATGCAGGGCGCCCACGCTCACGATGTCGCGACCATCCTCGACCGGGAGGGAATCGCGGTGCGAGCCGGCACACACTGTGCCGAACCTCTGCTTGCGGAGCTCGGCGTGGCGGCCTCATGCCGTGCCTCATTCGGCCTCTATAATACGCTGGAAGAGGTGGACCGCCTTGCGGACGGCATCGAGAAGGCCCATAGATTCTTCGTATGAGGAGAGCCGGTATGGATGAAAACACACTTCAGTCCGGCGATGTTGCGGTCGTCGATGAACGGACGACGGATGCAAAAGCGGCGTCCGCGATTCCGCAAGAAGAACTCGACCGCATTACAGACGACATCATAGCCGCTCTAAAGACCGTCTACGATCCGGAAATTCCGGTAGACATCTATGAGCTTGGACTGATCTACCGGATCGACATCGACGATGATCGGACCGTGGACATCGACATGACGCTGACGGCTCCCGGCTGTCCGGTGGCCGGCGAGATGCCCCACTGGGTCGAGAATGCCGTGGCCACCGTCGAGGGCGTCGGCGACGTCCGGGTGAAGATGGTGTTCGATCCGCCCTGGGATCCGAGCCGCATGTCCGACGAGGCCCGGGTGGCGCTCGACTTCTTCATGTAGGCTGAGACGAGTTGAAGCCGTTACGGCTGGAGATTTGGCAATGGCACAAGCGAGACCGAAGCCCCAGGTGATCACGCTGACCGACGCGGCAGCGGACCGGGTGCGCGAGATCATCGAGAACGCGGACAAGCCCGTCGCCGGTCTCAAGATCGGCGTGAAGAAGGGCGGCTGCGCCGGCATGGAATACACGCTCGACTATGTCGAGGAGCCGAGCCCGGGCGACGACCGTGTCGAGGACAAGGGCGTGACCGTGTTCGTCGATCCCTCCGCAGTGCTGTTTCTGCTCGGCACCCGGATGGACTTCAAGGTCGACAAGCTGAGGACCGGGTTCGTGTTCGAGAACCCCAACGAGGTGTCGGCCTGCGGCTGCGGCGAATCCGTCGAGCTGAAGCCGGCCTCTCTCGAGGACGCCTGATCATCCGACGGGGCCGGGTGCGCCCGCAACCGGCCGGTCAGGACACAGGGATGTCGAAGTGTAGAACACGCTCCCTGACGCCGAGGCTTTCGTAGAGGGCGATCGCGGGTTCGTCCCCGTGATCGGCCTGGACGAAGATGACCCAGGCCCCCAGATCCCGGGCGATGGGCTTCAGGGCCTCTAAGAGACGGGTTGCGATCCCTTCCCGGCGTCTGTCGGGTACCACCGCCAGATCGTAAATGTAGACCTCGGTTCGCTCCTGCTCGAATTTCTGCAAAGCGTAGGCGGCGAGCCCGCCGATCACGCGTCCCCCGTCCGTCGCGACAAGGGCGATGAAGTGCTCTTTGCGGAGCAGATCGGCAAGGTAGTCCGAGCTCGGCCGGCGCTTCGCATAGGTTTCGGGGTCGTCGAACACCTCGGCGAACATGGCGTTCAGATCGACCAGCGTCCGCACCTCGTCGGCACCCAGCCGGTGGACGGAAAAGTCGGGAGACCCGGACTCGTCTTGACCGCTCATACCTGATCTCCGATCTTCCCCGCCGATCCGTTTTATAAGCTTGCGCAGGACATAAGTGGGGCCGGCGCGGGGTCGTTCAACCTATCGAGACGCCACAGACCGGACGGTATCGTATGGAAATATTCGAGCGGCTGAAGGCGGCTGTCCCGGATGACTGGAACGCCTATGTCGGTCATCCCTTTGTGCGCGGAATGGGTGACGGGACGCTGCCGGAGCCGGCATTCCGGCACTATCTCGTTCAGGACTATCTGTTTCTCATCCAGTTCGCCCGCGCCTACGCGCTCGCCGGCTACAAGGCGCGGTCGCTTGCCGACCTGAAGGCGGCCTCTGCAGGCGTCTCGGCGATCGTGGACACCGAGATGGATCTCCATGTCCGCCTGTCGGAGCGCTGGGGCCTGTCGGCCGCCGACCTGGAGAGCGCCGTCGAGGCGCGGGCCACCGTCGCCTACACGCGCCTGGTCCTCGAGGCCGGCATGAGCGGCGACCTTCTCGACCTCTACACGGCCCTGGCGCCCTGTATGATCGGCTATGCCGAGATCGGCACGGCGCTGGCGGCCCTGCCGGGCGGCCTGTCGCCGGACAATCCGTATCGGGAGTGGATCGCGGAATATTCCGGCGAGGGCTTCCAGGAGGCGGCCCAGGCGGCGCGGGACCAGCTCGACCGGCTGGCGGCGGACCGCCTCACCGAGGCGCGCTGGCCGGCCCTCGTCGACCTGTTCCGCCAGGCGACCCGGCTGGAGGCCGATTTCTGGGAGATGGGGCTGACGCTCGCGGAGTAGCGGGCCGCGCGTCCGGACGGCATCATGTCCGTTCGCGAAGCCGGACGAGGTGGCGCATGCTCGAAACCGACTACATAGAGGATCTCTTCGCGCCGCTCGGCCCGGTCGGCGTGCGCAACATGTTTGGCGGGCAGGGCGTCTATTACGACGGCCTGATGATCGCGCTGGTCGCCTACGGGACCGTCTACCTCAAGACCGACACGGAAACCGTACCCGAGTTCGAGGCGGCCGGCTCGGAACCCTTCACCTATGTCGCCAAGGACCGCTCGCCGGTCGTGATGTCCTACTGGCGTTTGCCGGAGGAGGCGATCGACGATCCGGATGCGTTCCGGACATGGGCTGAAAAGGCCGTTGCCGCCGCCATCCGGGCGAACGCGAAGAAGAAGCCGAAAAAGAAGAAGACTGCGTCCGAGATCCGCTGACCGGTCTCGCTCCGCGTCGATGCGGACGAATCAGCTCTGAAGCAGCTGGCGGATGCGGGCGTACTGGTCGACGATCGGCCGCTCGGCGCCGGTGGCGGCGGCAGGCGGCTGCATCACCGGATCGGTCTCGCAGACGACCCGACTGTCGTCGAAGCTCATCGCCGTGGACAGGCAGCGTCCCGCGAGGGCCAGCGCCTTGGCCGGGTCTTCGTTGGCCATCAGCGAGACGGCGGCCGAGGAGAACAGCACCGTGCCGCCGCCACAGCTTTCCGCCAGCTCCCGCTTGGCTTCCAGGCTCCGGCGGACGGCTTCGGCGATCGACACCGTCTGGCGCAGGTTCACCCCCGACAGGATCAGGGCGATGGTCTGGGGGTCGTAACGGTAGACGGTCCCGAGCTTCTCGAAGACCCGGGTCAGCGCGACCAGCATGACCGCCTGAAGCGGCGTGACCAGATGGTCGCGACCTTCGGCCGGCATCGTGTCTCCCGCGCGCCGGCAGGAGGACAGGAAGATGGTCTGGGGGCCGCGCTTGGACTCAGGATGCAGCCAGCGCCGGCGGACGTCCTTGGAGAAGGCGTGGCGGTTGGGAAGATCGGCCAGCTTGTCGAACGGCGTCGTGGTCCGCTGGCGCGGCTCGTCCGCGAAAACCGGATCCTCGGCCGGTTCGGCGGGCATGGGCTTCGGCGTCGCCGCCGGGCGGGCCTGCCGCGCCTCGGCGATGTCGGTAACGACGGCTGCGGTCGGCCGGGGCGCCTCCGGTTCCGGCTCAGGCATAACCGGCTCGACAGAGGCGAGGGGCAGCGCGGCCTTCGGCGGATCGGTCGGAAGAAGCTGGACGAGCCGCTCGATGTCGTCCCGGCTGACCTCGTCGCCGCGGGCGTCGAGGCGGTCGATATAGGCGGTGACGAGTTCGTCCTCGTCGCTCACATAGGCGAACCAGACCCGGAACGTGTCCGCGTCTATGGAAAAGCCACGCCGTTCGGCCTCCTGGATCGCGGCCCGCGCAAGCGTGATCGACGGATCGATGGCGGCTCTGGTCAACGCTGCGGTCCCCTACGCGCATGCGGGCAGCCGGTACGGCGCCCTTCGACGACAGGGAGCAGAATTGCCGATCGCGGTTAATCCGGGGTTAACCGGGGTCCGGACGGCACCGGGAGCCGCCTTAAGGACGCGCAAACGAAAACGCCCCGGACGGGGCCGGGGCGTGAAACCGTCGAATTCAGGAGAGCCCGGTCTTACTCGACCAGCGCCTCGTCGCGGGATTCCGAATTGCCGGTCTCGTCATCGGACGCGGCGTCGTCCTCGGTGTTGTCCGTCGGCGGGCTGGGACGCACCGGGCGCAGCAGGAAGGCCGGCACGAATTCGCTCTCGCCGAACACCGGCTCCTGCGACTGCTTGCCCCCGCGACGGCCCTTGGGCTGCGGCGGATCGGTCTTCGGCGGCTTGTTGTCGCCCGAGGCGGACCCGCCACCGGACTTGCCGCGGCCCTTCGAGCCGGACTTGTCCGAGGACTTGGGCTGTTCCGAAGACTTGGCCGTATCCGGCGACTTGGCCGAAGACGTCTCGTCCTTGGCCGCGCTCGACGAAGACCGCCTGCGGCTCGGCTTCGGCTTCTGCGCCGGCTCCGCCGTCTCTTCGGCGGCGGCGGCCGGAGCGCCGCTTTCCCAGGGGATTTCCTTGCCGATCAGCTTCTCGATGTTGGCGACGGCCTTCTTGTCGCCCGGCGTGGCGATCATCTTGGTCACGCCGGTCCGGCCCGCGCGGCCGGTGCGGCCGATGCGGTGGACATAGTCTTCCGGGCTGTGCGGCACGTCGAAATTGAAGACGTGGCTCACCTCGGGAATGTCCAGACCGCGGGCGGCGACGTCGCTCGCCACCATGATGGTCAGGTTCCCCTTGCGGAAGTTGTCCAGCATCGTCATCCGCGAACGCTGGTCCATATCGCCGTGCAGCGCGCCAACCGACAGACCGTGGCGTTCCAGCGAGCGGAACACGATGCCGACGTCGCGCTTGCGGTTGCAGAACACGATCGCGTTCTTCAGGTCCGTCGCTTCGTCGATCAGCCGGCGCAGGGCGGCGCGCTTGTCCTTCGGGTCGTCGCGGGCGGCGACCAGCGTCTGGGCGACGTTCTCCGCGGTGGACGAGGGCCTGGACACCTCGACCCGCGCGGGATTGGACAGGAACTTGTCGACGAGATGCTGGATCTCCTTCGGCATGGTGGCCGAGAAGAACAGCGTCTGACGGCTCGGCGGCAGCAGTTTGCAGATCCGCTCGATGTCCGGAATGAAGCCCATGTCGAGCATGCGGTCGGCTTCGTCGATCACCAGGATCTCGATGCCCTGCAGGAGCAGCTTGCCGCGCTCGCTGTGATCGAGCAGGCGGCCCGGCGTGGCGATCAGCACATCCGCGCCGCGCTCGAGCTTCCGATTCTGGTCCTCGAACGAAACGCCGCCGATCAGGAGCGCTATGTTGAGCTTGTGGTTCACGCCGTAGCGCGTGAAATTCTCCTCGACCTGCGCCGCAAGCTCGCGGGTCGGCTCCAGGATCAGGGTGCGCGGCATGCGCGCACGCGCACGGCCCTTTTCGAGGAGCGTGAGCATGGGGAGCACGAAAGAGGCTGTTTTGCCCGTGCCGGTCTGCGCGAGACCGAGAACGTCCTGGCGTTCCAGCACGTGGGGAATCGCGCCCGACTGGATCGGGGTCGGCTGGGTGTACCCGGCCGACTGAATTGCGCTCAGCACTTTTTCGCTCAAACCGAGCGTATCAAAACTCATGATGGGAAGACGTTGCCACTTTCTGCCGCTACGCCGAAGAAAAACACCTCGGCACCATTTCGTCGGCTCTTTGGGATCACCCGTTTACCTAATCATCTGGCCTGTGTTGTCAACGTGAAACCGGGAATTTCCGCGGTTTCGCGACAGATTAACGCCGGTTTGAAGGGCGCCGGGGGCGCGGCCGGCGGATTCGGCGATCCTCCGGCCGAAACCAGACGCACCAAGCGCGCCTGCCTGAAGGCCCGGACATGCCGTCCCGCGCGGAACCACGCACTTTGTGACCCGCGTCACAGATCATCGCTCGCCCCGGGTGTCTAACGGGTCATGCCGGGTCTGCACAGGGCAGCCGGCACAGAGGTTGGGGGACGGCGAGATTTCGCTCTCCCGGATCCTGCGAGGAGGTTGCGATGGGCGCCGATTGGGATGTGCAGGGGGAGATCGCCAGGCTGATGGCCCTTGCCGGAATTTCCGCAGACAGCCAGAGCGGGACCCGGACCAACGGCGCTCAGCCGGAGGATGCCGGCCGCCGGAGCGGCGGGCGTGTCGGCTGTCGGCCGGGCGAGCGGTGCGGGGAGCCGACGAGCGGCTGATTGTTGTAACGCCTTGCCCAACAGGCGGAAACGCCTGATCGGGCCTGAACGGACTGTGTGGGCGAAGTGGGGACCAAGGAGAGGGGGCTCTCTGCGGGGGAGGGGCCTGGATCCGATCTGTCGGATCCGGGCCCTTATTCGTTTGCGCGTTCCCTATCGTGTCCGACGAGCCCGTCGGGCGCGCTTTCGTGGATGGTCAGCGTGTCGCCGAGGGTCGGATGCGCCTCTGCCAGCATCGGCCGGATGGTGTCTTTCAGGATGCGGCGCAGTTCGCCCGCGATGCGGTCGCCCAGACCGACCGCGTCGTCGCTGCGGCCGATCAGCGCGATCGTGCGCGTGAACGCGCCCTTGGGCATGGCTGCGATATGCAGGGCATCCAGGCGGTGGCGTTCCTGGGCCAGGCACAGCGGTGTGGTCAGGCACCAGCCCATCCCGTCCGCGACGGCGGCGAGCTGGCCGGTCGCCGTGTCGAACTCCGCCCGGTTGGGCAGGCTGAGCCCAAGCCGGCTGAGTTGCCGCTCGGTCTGGCGACCGATGGTCGAGCGCAGGCTGTAGCGGATGAAGGGGAGCGCGTCGGGATCCGGGAACCGGCCCGGCGATGTGGCGCTCTCCCGGGGCAGCACCATCACGAACGGCTCGGTCACGATATCCTGGCGGACGAGACCCTCGATCCCGTCCAGTTCGTCGCCGGCCGTCACCACGAAATCCACCGCCCGTGAAAGCAGCGCCTCGTGGTGATCGGGCGACAGGCCCGACCAGATCCGCCAGCGCTCCGCGAGGCTTTCGAGCCGGCGGACGAGGTGCGGCCCCGTGGTGCCGGCCATGCTTTCGGCCATGGCGATGGTGATGGATGAGCGCGGGCGGGCGTCGATGGCACGGACGGTCGCGACCGCGCCGTCGGCCGCGGCGAGCAGGCCGCGCGCCTGTTCCAGAAGAACCGTCCCCGCCGCCGTCAGCGCCAGCGGACGCAAGGAGCGGTCGAACAGGACCGTGCCCAGCGCCTGCTCCAGTCCGGCGACGGCCTGGGACACGCCGGACTGGGTCATCCCCAACCGCTGCGCGGCCGGCGTCATGCCACCGGCCTCCACGACCGCGAGAAAGACGCGGAGCGCCTTGAGATCAAATCCGGGCGGAAAGTCGGACACGAAGATGGCACCGAGCGTTGACGAACGCCGCCACCATGCGCCGGTTGTCGGCCGCCGATCAACGACCTTGGCGAGGATCAGCCGTGTACCGGCTCCGCCTTAAGAGCGAGAGACACGGCCGGCCCCGTCGCCCAGCCGAATTCCCGGGCTGCGTCGGTGAGCCAGTCGGCGAAGGACACCGCGAAGCTGGTCAGCACGTAGAGATCGAACGTGTCCTCCGTCCGGCGCACGATCAGACACCCCATGTGATGGATCGAGGTCTGGGCCAGTGTCCCAGGCGGAAAGCCCGTTGCGTCGAACGGGATCGCGGCTGCCTTGGCGAGCAGATCCTCGACCCGGTCGCCCGCGATCCGAACGCCGGCCCGGGCGTGGGAAAGATCCGCGACCGCGCCGATATCGGAGGCGACCGCTTCCGTCACGTCGGCCACGGGGCGGTCGGACAGGACGAGGAAGCGGCCGGGCGCGATGCGTCCGCAGATCCGCCCGCCGTCGCAGGTGAGGTCGCGCTCCGTCGGAAGCGCGATCCCGCATCCGGACAGCGCGGCGGCGACGCCCTCCCGCTTCCCCGGCCAGGCCTGGATCTGGGCCGCCGACACACCCGCGATCGCGGCGATCCGGATCGGGGTGGCGGTGCTGCGGCCTCCCTGCCTGCCGGGTGACAGGCGTCCGCGAAAGACGTCTTCCATCTCAGCCATTCAGCCGGTCTCCCTGCGGATCGTAGAAGTGGTGGGACACGACTTCGACCGGGACCGGGTGCGCGCCCCGGATCGGATCGACCACGGACAGATGCTGCCCGGTCCGCTCGCGCCCGCCGGAGACCAGCGCCAGCGCAATGTGGGCGCCGAGGGCCGGGGAATAGGTCGGAGAGGTCACGTGCCCCAGGCTCGGGATGCCGTCCGGCATGTCGTCGGACACCACATGGGCCCCGGTCCTGAGCGCCTGTCCGTCGAGCGACTTCAGACCGACCAGGACCTTGCGATCGGCGGCCGTCATCGCGGGGCGGGTCATCAGGGCCTGGCCGACGAACGCCTTCTTGGAGGAGGCCATCTTCTCCAGACGGAGATCGGCGAGCGTGGTCCGACCGTCGAGTTCGGCGCCGGCGACGTGGCCCTTCTCGATGCGGAGCGTGCCGAGCGCTTCCGTGCCGTAGGCCACCAGCCCGGACGACTGGCCCGCCTCGAAAACCGCTTCCCAGACCGCCAGCCCGTCACGGGCGCCGCAATGGACTTCGTAGGCGAGCTCGCCGGAGAAGGAGAGGCGGGCGACGATCACCGGCGCGGCCCCGATCCGCCCCCGCGCGACGCCCATAAAGGGGAGGCCGGCGTCGCTCATGTCGACGTCTTCCACGATGCGGGCGAGCACCTCGCGGCTCAGCGGACCGGCGATCGCCAGACCCGCCCACTGATCCGTGGCGGAGGCAACGGCGACCTTCATGTCCGGCCAGTCAACGGCGAGATGGCGTTCCAGCCGGGCCAGCACGCCGGCCGCGTTCGCCGTCGTGGTGGTCATCAGGAAGTCGTCCTCGGCCAGCCGCCAGGTGGTGCCGTCGTCGTAGACGAAGCCGTCCTCGCGCAGCATTACGCCGTAGCGGGCCTTGCCGACCGGCAGCTTGCCGAAGCCGTTGACGTAGACCCGGTTGAGGAAGTCGCCGGCGTCCGGACCCTGCACGGTGATCTTGCCGAGGGTGGAGACGTCGACGATGCCGACCGCTTCGCGCACGGTGCGGGCTTCGCGAATGTAGGCGTCGGTGAGGCTCTCGCCGGCCCTGAGATAGGCGCGCGGCCGCATCCAGGCGCCCGCTGCGACCATCTCCGCGCCGTGGGCCAGGTGCCAGTCGTGCATCGGCGTGCGGCGGGTCGGGCGGAAATGATCTCCGACCTCGCGTCCCGCCAGCGCGCCGAGGGAGACCGGCGTGTAGGGCGGACGGAAGCGGGTGGTCCCCACGTCGGGTATCGGCCGGCCTTCCAGATCGGCCATCAGGCCCAGCGCGTTGACGTTGGAGGTCTTGCCCTGGTCGGTCGCCATGCCGAGGGTGGTGTAGCGCTTCAGATGCTCGACGGAGCGGTAGCCTTCCTGATGGGCAAGCGTCACGTCGGCAGCGAGCACGTCGTTCTGGAAGTCGACGAACGCCTTGCCGCGGGCGGTCGGCGACGATACCGCGCGCAATGCCAGGGGCGGATTGGTGCCGGCGTCCGGATCGTCGGCCGCAATCGGCGGCCCGGCCGCGCTTTCCCGGCCGAGCGCAGCGAGCGCCGCATCGGCGGCGCGCAGCCCGTCGGCAAGCACATCGGCCAGCGCGAACGTGCCGTTGGCCGCGCCGGCCGCGGTCCAGGCTTCGCGGGGTGCACCGGGAACGAACGCGTCGATGTCGGGCCGCCACTGCGGTGCGCCGCCGGCCTGGCTGGCAAGATGGATCGTCGGCGTCCAGCCTCCGGCGACGGCCAGAAGGTCCGCATCGACCGCATCGCTGCCGCCCGGCCGGGGCTGGCCGGCCTCGTCGCAGCGGGCGAGGAACACGCGGCTGAGCCCCTTCGATCCCCGGGCCTCGGTCACGACGGTGCCGGCATGGACCGGAACGCCGGCCGCCTTCAGGGGAGCGGCGAGGGCGGTGGGCGCCTGCGGTCGGGCATCGACCACGGCAGCCACATCGATCCCGGCGCGGACCATGGCGAGGGCGGAGCGGTACAGGCTGTCGTCGGTGCCGAAGACGACGGCGCGGCGGCCGGGCGCGACGGCGTAGCGGGCGATGTAGCGCTCGACGGCGTTGGCGAGCATGACGCCGGGCAGGTCGTTGCCCGGAAAGACGATCGGCCGCTGGATCGCGCCCGCCGCCAGGATCACGTGGCCGGCATGGAGCGTCCAGTGGCGCTGGCGGGGCAGGTCCGGATCCCGGTCGCCGAGGTGATCCTGAACCCGTTCCACGGCGCCCAGCACGTTGCCGTCATAGTAGCCATAGACGCTGGTCCGGGTGAGGACACGCACGTTGGGCAGGGCATCGAGCTCGGCCGCGACGGCCTTCGCCCAGGCCTGCGCCGGTTGACCCTCGACGGTTGCCCGGGTCTCGAACAGGTCGCCGCCGAGGGCCTGGGTCTCGTCTGCGAGGATCACCCGAAGTCCAGCGCGGGCTGCGCGGCGGGCGGCGGCAAGGCCCGCCGGGCCCGCCCCCACGACCAGCACGTCGCAGAAGGCGTTGGTCTTTTCGTAACGACTTTCGTCGAAGCTGGGATCTGCCCGTCCGAGCCCGGCCGCCTTGCGGATGATCGGCTCGTAGACCCGCCAGGCGTGCCGCCCAGGCCCCATGAAAGTCTTGTAGTAAAAACCGGCCTTAAATCCTTGAGATAAAATGGTTAATGGCCAAGACATGAAGTCATGTCGCAAGCTTGGCCAGCGGTTCTGGCTTTGGGCTTCAAGTCCCTGATATATCTCGGAAATCGTTGCCTGTATGTTGGGTTCGGTCGAAGCGCCTCTGCCGAGGGTCATCAGGGCGTTCGGTTCCTCCACGCCGGCGCCCAGAATGCCGCGCGGGCGATGGTATTTGAAGGAGCGGCCGAACAGCCGCTGGCCATCGGCGAGGAGCGCGGAGGCCACGGTGTCGCCGGCGAAGCCGGAGCGGTCGGTCCCGTCGAAACGGAAGGCGACCGGGCGGGCGCGATCGATCAGCGCGCCGCCTTCGGGCAGACGGTATCCGCTCATTCGTCTGCTCCCTCGGGCGCGATCATCGCAGCCCCCTGAATGGCGTGGGTGGCGGTGTCGCGGCTCACCCGGAGGAACGAGCGGCAGCCCTGGATGTGATGCCAGATCTCCTGGTGGGAGCCGCGCGGATTGGTCCGCTCGTAGACGGCGGCGAACCAGGTGTCGGGGTCCGCGTCCAGGGGCGGGCGCACGACGGTGGCGTCGCCTTCGTAGGTGAATTCGGAAACGGAGCGGGGGCCGCAGAACGGGCAGGGGATGCGCATCGGCGTCTCGTCAGTGCAGGCGGGGGGTGGCGCCGGCGCCGCGCTCGTCGAGGAGCGCGCCGGTGCGGAACCGGTCGAGGGAGAAGGCGGCGTTCAGCGGATGAGGCTCGTCGCGGGCGATCGTGTGGGCGAAGCACCAGCCCGATCCCGGCGTGGCCTTGAAGCCGCCGTAACACCAGCCGGCGTTGAGATAGAGGCCCGGCTTCGGCGTCCTGTCGATGATCGGGCTGCCGTCCATCGACATGTCCATGATCCCGCCCCAGGACCGCAGAAGCCGGATGCGGGCGAGCGACGGGAACATCGCCACCGCGCTCGACGCCACGTCCTCCACGATCGGCAGGTTGCCGCGCTGGGCGTAGGAATTGTAGCCGTCGATGTCGCCACCGAAGACCAGCCCGCCCTTGTCGGACTGGGAGATGTAGAGATGGCCGGCGCCGAACGTGACCACGGTGTCCAGGAACGGCTTGAGGCCTTCCGACACGAAGGCCTGCAGCACGTGGCTTTCGATCGGCAGCCGCTCGAAACCGGCAAGCCGCATCACCTGGGATGTCGATCCGGCGACCGCGACACCGACCTTCGGCGCTTCAATGCGGCCCCGGGTGGTGTCCACGCCGGCGACGCGCTCCCCGTCATAGACGAACCCGGTGACCTCGCAGTTCTCGATGATGTCGACCCCGAGCCGGTCGGCGGCGCGGGCGTAGCCCCAGGCGACCGCATCATGGCGGACGGTGCCGCCGCGGGGCTGGCAAATGCCGCCGAGGATCGGAAACCGAGCCTGGTCCGACACGTCCAGGCCGGGAACCCGGCGCGCGACCTCGTCGCGGTCGAGGAGTTCGGCGTCGACGCCGGCGAGCCGCATGGCGTTGCCGCGGCGGGCGTAGGCATCGAGCTGGGCCGGGGTATGCGCCAGGTTGATGACGCCGCGCTGGGACACCATCGCGTTGAAATTCAGTTCCCGCGACAGATTTTCCCAGAGCTTCAGCGACCACTCATAGAAGCGGGTGTTGTCCGGAAGCATGTAGTTGGAGCGGATGATCGTCGTGTTTCGCCCGACATTGCCGCCGCCGAGCCAGCCTTTCTCGACCACCGCGATGTTGGTCAGGCCGTGCTCCTTCGCCAGGTAGTAGGCCGTCGCCAGGCCGTGACCGCCGCCGCCGACGATGATCGCGTCATAGGACGGTTTCGGGGCGGCCTTGCGCCACGCCATCGGCCACAGGCGCTGGCCGGAGACGGCGTTTGCGATGATCGAGCCAAGTGAGTAGCGCATAGGTCGCCCGGTTGGTTCGTGCTGACGTGACTGTCCACGGCGGCTTCGATGGATTAGAACCTCCGTACGCTAACGTATCGTGCGCCCCGATGGAGTGGCGCGATGCATGCATGACCAAAGCTTCTTGAGACCATGACTGGTCTTGATGGCCCGATCGATGGCGGGAGATCGGGTGCCCTTCATTTCCCAAGCTGGACGTGTGCCTCTGCGTGCCGCGTCACCAAGGACGGGCGATCCTTGCGAGCCGATAAAGGGCTATTGCGTGTCAGGGAACGAGTTCGAGCCGCCGGCGCTGGCGGCCGCCTCCACGATTCTGGAGCAGATCCTGGATCGTTTCGAGACCATGCCTCCGGAGCGGCTCAGGGCGAATCTGGAGCTGGCGCGGGACCTTGCGCTCGAGCTGGAGGCTCAGGTGGAGCACGACGTGCTCACCGGTGCCTACAATCGGCGCGGCCTTCAGCGGCTGCACGTCCAGGTGACGGGGCGGCGCCAGCGTCTGGGTGAGCCGGTCTCGGCGCTGTTCATCGACGTGGACAATCTGAAGGAGCTCAACCGGACCTACGGGCACGTGGCGACCGACGGGTTGCTGCGGTCGGCGGCGGTCCGTCTGCGGGACCTCAGCCGGCCCTACGACATGCTCGTGCGCTGGGGCGGCGACGAGTTCGTGCTGCTTCTGCCGGGTGTGGACCTGTCGAGCGCGGTCGGCATCGCGGAGCGGATTCGCAACCAGATGGCCTCGCGGCCGCTCGAGGGCTCGGTCGGGCCGGTCGAGATGTCGGTTTCGATCGGCGTGGGCGCCCTCGCCGAGGGCGAGGACGTCGAGGATCTGATCCGTCGGATTTCCGCGCTGATGTACGAAGCGAAGTCCGCCGGCAAGAACCGGGTGGCGGTTGCCGACTGGTGGGACGGGGCTCCCGGAAAGGCCGCGGCGGGCGGCTGCTGACGGCCTGTTCGAAACGCTTAGCGGGGCCCTGTGGCACGTGCCTTGGTCTGTCCGGATCCCGCATGGCTGATGCTTGGGCATCGGGCTGGCAGACAGGAACCGGCAGCAAACCACCTGTTTACAGATGGCGTGCTAAGCCTCCGCCAGGAGAGGAAACCCGATCCTTTTGTAAAGCTTTAGTTTATGGATAAAAATTTATTAAAAACAAATAATTATAGAAAATATTTCATGTTTTGAGTGAGGGCATAGCGGCGGCCGAAGCGTGCTCCATCGCGTCGATGAAGGAGCGCGCGGCCGGCGAAACTTCGGCGTCCGCCCGGGTGGTGACGCCGACCGGGCCGGAGGTGTCGGAGACCTCGAAGGGGAGCTCGACCAGGGCGCCCTCCTGAACGTCGAGGGCGACCACGCCGGACGAGATGATCCAGACCGCATCCGATCGTCTGGTATAGGCGCGCCCGAAATCGTTCGAGACGGTTTCGATCCGGTCGGGGATGTGGCCGATGCCGCTGGCCAGCAGATACCGCTCGACGATCCCGCGGATGGCGGCCTCCTGGTCGGGGACGAGGACGGGATAGGCGGTGATGCCGGACAGGTCCGGGGCGCTTGCCAGTGGATGGCCCGGCCGCACCACGAAGCTGACGGTCTCCGAATAGAGGTGCGTGAAGCTCAGCCCCATCATCGTGTCCGGCGCGCCGAGGCGGCCGAGGACCAGGTCGAGCGCCCCCAGGCGAAGCTGGTCGAGCAGGTGCAGATTGGGGCCGCTGACCACCTTGAGGGTGACGCCGGGCTGGGCCCTTCGGAACCGGTCGACGGCGGCAGGGACGACCCGGCCGGCCACTGAGGGAAGAACGCCCACCGTCAGGACGATCTCTTCTTCCATCCGCGACCGGGCCACACCGTCCAGACCCTGCCTGAGCGCTGCCACGCTGGCGCCGGCATAGCGCACGAACATCTCGCCGACCGGCGTCAGGACGACGCCGCCGCGCCCGCGCTCCATCAGCTGGACGCCGAGGATCTCCTCCAGTTCGGCGAGCGCCTTGGAGACGGCCGGCTGGCTGACGCCCAGGCTCTTCGCCGCCTTGGCGACGCCGCCGAGGCGGGCCGTCTGCAGGAGACACTGGAGGTGGCGGAATTTGACGCGGGCCGGTATCATGCTCAAACAGTTATATTAATCGCGCTATTTGTAATTTTACATGCCGATATGACAATATTTATCTTTGACAAAAGTCAAAGACGGTTGCGCCGTCACCCCTCCAGATGGGGCGGTCAGCGCGTGCGCTGGCCGACCGGCCGCAAGCCGCCTTCGCAGCAAACAGGCACGTGAACGGAAACGCGATGAGTAAAGACGAGCGCTTCGACACCGGCATGGCCGTTCGGCGATCGGTCCTCGGCGACGAACATGTCGATCGGGCCGAGGCCCGCAAGACCGAGTTCGACGCCGACTTCCAGCGCTTCATCGTGGAATCGGCCTGGGGCTCCGTGTGGAGCACGCCCAGCCTGTCCAAGCGGGAGCGCTCCATGATCACGGTCGCGCTTCTGGCGGCCGGCGGTCACCACGACGAGTTCGCCATGCACGTCCGCGCCATGCGCCGGACGGGGGCGACCGTCGAGGATCTCAAGGACGTGCTGATGCACGTCGCCATCTACGCGGGCGTGCCGGCGGCCAACACCTGCATCGGCATCGCCAAGAAAGTTCTCGCCGAGGGCGAGGGTCCCCAATGGAGGGAGGAGGTAACCTCATGAACGAGCAAGTCAGACGGACCGGATCGGGCCCGTTGCCCGGCCGGAACGATCTCGGTGGCTTCGCGCAGGGCTATCAGCCGCGCGAGCGTGAGCTGCAGCCGCCGGCCTATTTCCCGGACTACAAGTCCACCGTGGCGCGCTCGCCCAGGCAGGCGCTGCTGTCGCTGCCCCAGACCATGACCGAAGTCACCGGTCCGGTCTTCGGGCACAACGATCTCGATCCGCTCGACAACAACATGATCCGCAACGGTCAGGTCGACGGCGAGCCGATCGGCGAGCGCATCATCGTCCACGGCCGGGTGATGGATCAGGACGGACGCGGCATTCCCAACACGCTGGTCGAGGTCTGGCAGGCCAACGCGGGCGGACGCTATCGCCACAAGACGGAAACCTATCTCGCGCCGCTGGATCCGAATTTCGCCGGCTGCGGCCGGGTCATGACCGACGAGACCGGCCACTATCACTACTGGACGATCCGTCCGGGGCCCTATCCCTGGCGGAACTATCTGAACAGCTGGCGTCCGGCCCACATCCACTACTCGCTGTTCGGTCCGTCGTTTGCCACCCGGATGATCACCCAGATGTATTTCGAGGGCGATCCGCTGATCCCGATCTGTCCGATCGTGAATTCCGTGCCCGACCAGAAGGGTGTGGAGGCGATGACCGCGAAACTCGACATGACGGCCAACACACCCCACGACTGCCTGGCCTACCGCTTCGACATCGTGCTGCGCGGGCCGCGCCAGAGCTTCTTCGAGAACATGAAGGAGGGCATGTGAGATGCCGGTGAACCTGCTTCGCGAAACGCCCTCCCAGACGGCGGGCCCTTACGTTCATATCGGTCTGGTCCCCTCGGTTGCGGGCATCCAGATGCGGACCCAGGAAAATCTCCACGTCGTTGCGGGTCCGCAGACCGACGGCGAGGCGATCAAGCTTGAGATCGATCTGTGGGACGGCACCGGCGCGCCGGTGACGGACGCGGTAATCGAGCTGTGGCAGGCCGACGGACAGGGGCGCTATCGCCACCCGCTGGATCCGAAGGCCGGCGAGATCGCTGCCGATTTCCGGGGCTTCGGACGCGCCGCCTCCGACCTGAAGTCCGGCCACTATGTCTTCGAGACGGTGAAGCCGGGGGCGGTCGCCGGGCCGGACGGGTCGCCGATGGCGCCCCATGTCGCCCTGACGATCTTTTCCCGCGGCATCAACATCCATCTCAACACGCGGATCTATTTCGCGGATGAGGAGGCCAACGCCCAGGATCCCATCCTGCAGCTCGTGCCGCCGCCTCGCCGCGACACGCTGATGGCCGCACGCAAGGACGGCGGCGGAACGCCGACCTATGCGATCGATATCCGCCTGCAGGGTGAGAACGAGACCGTCTTCTTCGACGTCTAGGGGGCACCGACCGGGACGGTTCGTTTCGAGCGGCCCGGCGGTGTCGATGACGATCACAAATCCAGGCGGGGCGCGGCGCGGAGCCATGCCCCGTTTCCAGACGGCCGCGCCGTCGGAGGGCTCGGCTTGGTCACCCGCGCATCGGCGGGCGCGGGACTGATCCTTGCGAAGCCGGGCAACGTAATGCCGCGGGAAGGCAGATCCCGCACGTGATGAGGGAGCGAGCGACGTGAAGACCCAGGTTGCAATCATCGGCGGCGGTCCGTCCGGCCTGCTTCTGTCCCAGCGATTGCATCTCGCCGGCGTCGAGACAGTCATCCTCGAGCGGCAGACGCGCGACTATGTGCTTTCGCGCATCCGCGCCGGCGTGCTGGAGCAGGGCCTGGCCGATCAGCTGCGCCAGGCCGGCGTCGGCGAGCGCATGGACAGGGAGGGCGAGGTTCACGAGGGAACGGAGATCACCTTCGAGGACCACCGCCTGCATATCAATTTCCGCGAACTCGTCGGCAAGACCGTCATGGTGTACGGCCAGACCGAAGTGACGCGCGACCTCTACAAGGCGCGCGACGACATGCAGGGCACGATCATTCACGAGGCCCAGGACGTCGCCCTGCACGACACCGACACGGACAGTCCCTACGTCACCTTCACCAAGGACGGCGAAGAGCATCGCCTGGACTGCGACTTCATTGCCGGCTGCGACGGGTTTCATGGGCCAAGCCGCAAGTCCATTCCGGCCGACAAGTTGCGGGTCTACGAAAAGGTCTATCCGTTCGGCTGGCTCGGCGTCCTGTCGGAGACGCCGCCGGTCTCCGAGGAGCTGATCTATTCCGGCCATCCGCGCGGGTTCGCGCTCTGCTCGCTCAGGTCGCGGACGCTCAGCCGCTACTACGTCCAGGTCTCGTCCCAGGACAAGGTGGAGGACTGGTCCGACGACCGGTTCTGGGAGGAGCTGAAGGCGCGCCTTCCGCAGGACGCCGCCGACCGGCTGGTCACCGGGCCGTCGATCGAGAAGTCGATCGCGCCGCTGCGGAGCTTCGTCGCCGAGCCCATGACCCACGGCCGGATGTTTCTGGTCGGCGATTCCGCGCACATCGTGCCGCCGACCGGTGCCAAGGGGCTCAATCTGGCGGCCTCGGACGTGTTCTATCTCTCCACGGCGCTCATCAGCTACTACAAGACCGGCGCGGAAACGGAACTTCACGACTATTCCGCCAAGGCGCTGCGCCGGATCTGGCTGGCCGAGCGGTTCTCCTGGTGGATGACGACGCTGCTGCACAAGTTCGACGAGGAGGCGTTCGACGTCCGCGTGAAGCGGGCGGAACTCGACTTCCTGATGAGTTCGCGGGCCGCCCAGGCCGCGCTTGCAGAGAACTATGTGGGACTGCCCTACGACTGACGACCGATCTGCGGGCGGCCGGTTTGCGGCAGGCGAGCCGGGTCCGGCCGGACTGCCGGACAGGTAGCCGGGGCGCCGGGGCATGGCGCCCTATTGGGCCGTTTCGACCTAAAACTATTCCTTTTCATGTAATTTCGATGTGCTATGGTCTCCCGATCAGGCTTTTTCGGGAGGATCAGCCGCATGGCAGCCGGCTCCGCTGGGATCACGCGTACGGCCACGGCCGACGGACGGTTCGGCTACACCGAAGGCGGCGACGCCTCCGGGACGACCATCGTCTTCATTCACGGCATCGGCGGTCGTGCGGAGGTGTTCGATCCGCAGATGGCGGCCTTCGCGCCCGATTTCCACGTGATCTCCTGGGACGTGCCCGGCTACGGAACGTCCGCGCCGCTTGAGACGGCGACCCTGCCGACGCTGGCCGCCGCACTCGGCGATTTTCTCTCCGCGATCGATGCGCGCGACGCGATCCTGGTCGGCCAGTCGCTGGGCGGCATGATCGTGCAGGAAGCCATGGCCGCCGGCCTCGTCTCGCCGAAGGCGATCGTGCTCACCGGGACGAGCCCGGCCTTCGGCCGGCCCGACGGCGACTTCCAGAAGAAGTTCATCGAGGGCCGGCTGGCGCCGCTCGATGCCGGCAGGACCATGGCCGAACTCGCCGACGGGATGATGAAGGGCCTGACCGGCCCGAACCCGGATCCGGAGGGCTTCCGCATCGGCCGCGACGCGCTGGCCGCGACGCCGGAAGAGAGTTTCCGCGCGATGGTCTATGCCCTCGTGGATTTCGACCAGCGCGCCAATCTCCCCAACATTTCCGTCCCCGCGCTGCTGATTGCCGGCACCGAGGACACCAGTGCGCCGCCCCAGGTCATGCAGAAGATGGCGGACAAGATCGCGACCGCGACCTATGTCCAGCTCGACGGGGCGGGGCATCTCGCCAATCTGGACCAACCCGACGCATTCACCGAGGCCATGCGCGACTTTCTCGCCGGCCATGACAGCGTCCACGCCTAAGCGAGGAGGACCGATCCATGAACGTCCCCACCATTGATATCGAGAGCGTCGACATCGACGCGCCGATGTTCGAGCCTTCGGCCTTCCGTCTGAGCGACAAGCAGGCCGAGTGGTGCGAGACCGCCCGCAAGCTCGGCAAGGCGAAGTTCGCGCCGCGCGCGCCCGAATACGACCGCGAGGCCCGGTTCCCGACCGAGAACTACAAGGACCTCTACGAGGCCGGCCTGCTCGCCCTGTGCGTGCCGGAACGCTTCGGCGGCGGCGGGGCGGGCTACCAGAGCTACGCGCTGACGGCGGCCGAGGTCGGCCGCTATTGCGGGGCCACGGCACTCACCTGGAACATGCATGTCTGTTCGACGCTGTGGTCCGGGCCGCTCGCCGACGATCTGGAGATGTCGCCGGAGGACCGCGAGGCCCACGAGCGCCGGCGCGCGATCCACTACAAGCGCATCGTCGAGGATGGCGCCATCTACGCGCAGCCGTTCTCCGAGGGCGGAGCGGCGGCGGCCGGCGGCGTGGCGTTCTCCACCGAGGCGGTTCCGGTCGAAGGCGGCTGGATCGTGCGCGGCAAGAAGATCTTCGCCTCGCTCTCCGGCAACGCCAACTATTACGGCGTGCTGTGCACCGAGACCGAACCTGACGGAAAGAAGAGCCGGCGCAACACGCTCTATCTGGCCGTCGACGCCAACGCCAAGGGCGTGAGCGTGGTCGGCGACTGGGATCCCCTCGGCATGCGCGGCACCGTGTCCCGCACGCTGCTGTTCGACGACGTGTTCGTCGCGGAGGACGAGGCGCTGATGCCGCGCGGCCTCTATTTCAACGCCGCCGCCAACTGGCCGCACATGTTCATGACCCTGTCGCCTACCTATATGGGCCAGGCCCAGGCGGCCTACGACTTCACGGTCGCCTATCTGCGCGGCGAGGTGCCGGGCATGCCGCCGGTGAAGCGGCGCATGTACCCGACCAAGCAGATCGCGGTCGCGGAGATGCGCATCAAGCTGGAGCAGGCCAAGGCGCTCTGGTTCCAGGCCATCACCGAGGCGCGGCCGAACCCGTCCAAGGACCAGGTGCTGCGCGCCTGGGCGGCCCAGTACACCGTGATGGAGTTCGCCAACGACATCGCGCAGCTTGCCATCCGCACCTGCGGCGGCCAGTCGATGCTGAAGTCCCTGCCGCTGGAGCGGATCTACCGGGACACGCGCTGCGGCTCGCTGATGCTGCCGTGGACCGCGGAGCTGTGCGTCGACCGGATCGGCAAGGGCGCGCTCTACGAGCCGGGCGAGACGGACGACGAGTAATCTCTGGCGACGCCGGTGGCGCTCTTGACCCCGCTCATTTCCGCAATAGCGGGAGTGAGCGGCGGATGAGGCACCGGGCGCGGCCACAGCTCCGTCTTTGATTCTCCTTTGGGATGGACGCCCATGGACCTTTCCGACCTGATCGACCGCAACGCCGCGTTCACGCCGGACAAGGACGCGATCCGGTTTCCCGGACAGACGCTGACCTACGCCGAGTTGGCCAAGCGCATCCATTCGACGGCGTTCGCGCTGAAGACCCGGCTCGGTGTCGGGCGCGGCGACCGGGTCGCGATCCTGTCGCTCAACCGGCCGGACTATCTGGTGCTGCTTTATGCCTGCGCGCGCCTGGGCGCGATGCTGGTGCCGATCAACTGGCGGCTGGCCACGCCGGAGCATCTCTACATTCTGGAGCACGCCTCGGTGAAGGCCCTGTTCGTCGAGCGGGCTTTCGAGGGCGTGCTGGAGCCGCTCGCCTCGGCGCTTCCCGAATGCCGGCAGGTGGGGCTCGACTTCACGCCCGATCGCGGCACCGACCTGGCCGGCTTGCTCGACGGCGCCGACGGCGACGGGCGCAATCCCCACATCGACACCACCTGTCCGCTGCTGATCGTCTACACGTCCGGCACCACCGGGCGGCCGAAAGGGGCCGTGCTGCGCCAGGACGCGCTGGTCTGGAACGCGATCCAGTCCACCCACATGCACGACATGACGTCGGCCGACCACGTCTTCACCTCGCTGCCGATGTTCCATGTCGGCGGGCTCAACATTCAGACGACGCCGGCGCTGCAGGCGGGTGCGACGGTCACCCTGCACGACCGCTTCGAGCCCACCGCCGCGTTGAAGGCCATCACCGAGGATCGTCCGACGCTCACCGTGCTCGTGCCGGCGACGATGCTCGCCGTGCTGGAGCATCCGGATGCCGCCACGGCCGACTTCTCGTCGCTGAGGGCCGTGACGACCGGCTCGACGATCGTCCCGCAGCCGCTGGTCGAGGCGTTCCATGCGCGCGGCATTCCGGTTCTGCAGGTCTACGGATCCACCGAGACGGCGCCGATCTGCATCTACACCCGTCTCGGCGGGGCGGATTCGATCGCGCGCCGGGGCACGACCGGGCTGCCGGGGCTTGCCTGCGAGGCGAAGGTGGTCGACGCGGCCGGCACCGAGCTTCCGCCGGGCACCGCCGGCGAGATCATCGTCCGCGGCCCGACCACGCTCTACGAATACTGGGGCGACGAGGCGGCGACCTCCGACGTCCTGCGCAACGGCTGGTTCCACACAGGGGACATCGCCACCCGCGACGCCGACGGCTATTTCTACGTCCACGACCGCAAGAAGAACGTGATCATTTCCGGGGGCGAGAACATCTATCCGGCGGAGGTGGAGCGGGTGCTGCACGAGCATCCGGCCATTGTCGAGGCGGCGGTGGTCGGCCGGCCCGATCCCCACTGGCAGGAGGTGCCGGTCGCCTTTCTCGTCGCCCGGCCGGGTCTGGCGCCGAGCGAGGACGAGATCATCGCCCATCTGCGCGCCCACCTGGCCCGCTTCAAGGTTCCGCGCGAAATCCGCTTCGTCGACGATCTTCCCAAGAACGCCATGGGCAAGGTCCAGCACTTTCAGATCAAGGCGGACCTGGCGAGAGAAAGGGAAGCTGCCGACGCCTGAGCGGACCTCTTTGCGCTCCCGGATCTACCGGGGAGCCTGGCCGCGCTGGAGAAACAGGAAGACGAAGCCGATCGCCGGCATCAGGATATCGGTCCAGAAGATGATGCCGGCATTGCCGGGGGCGAAATTGTGGGCGGTCACCATCTGGTAGACGTGGCCTGCGGCCGCGCCCCACAGGAACATCGCCGGCCCGACCACCGCGGCGATCCGCAGTCCGCGGTTTCCGAAGAAGGCGAGCAGACCGACCACCGCGAACCCCAGCGAGGCGAACCCGACCTCGGCCTGGAACGGGCTGTCGGCCCAGCCGATGAAGCTTGCCGCCATCTTCCCGAAGAAGACGTGCATCACGAAGTTGTAGAACAGCGCGAAGAAGATGGAGAAAAGCAAGAAGTAGGCGAACAGCTTCTCCACAACCAGAGAGTACGTTACCTTCGGCGCCCGCGCGATCGCGATCGCGGACGCCACGAGCCCCAGAACGAGGGCGGTGAGCGTGAAGTTCGACAGAACAAACCCGATCGCGCTTTCCAAGGTGCTGGCCTCCCCTTCGCAATGCTCACTTGATAGCGCAAAGAAGAGCGGCGCGGGAGTTCCGGATTGGTGTCGGGATCGTGAATCTGGTCCTGCAGGGAGGGCCGGTCCGGGTAAAGGCCGATGCCCCCGGATGGTCACGCCTGTTTCGCGCGGATATACAGGAGCCGGCCCTTCGCGGGCACGTTTGGCGCGATGTGGTGGTGCAACCGGCCCCGATCAGAGGAACGGGCAACGCGCCGGTCGATTTCAGCGAGGAAGAGGGCGCTCGTGCTCAGGCATCTATTGCAGCAGAACAAGGACTGGGCGGCGCGCCAGGTCGAACGCGACGCCGGCTACTTCGATCGGCTGGTTCACCAGCAGTCGCCGAAATATCTCTGGATCGGCTGCGCCGACAGCCGGGTTCCGGCCAATGTCATCACCGATCTGCCGCCGGGCGAGGTGTTCGTCCACCGCAACATCGCCAACCTCGTCCACCACGCCGACATCAACTGCCAGTCGGTGATGCAGTTCGCGGTGGAGGTGCTGAAGGTGCAGCACATCATCGTCTGCGGTCACTATGGCTGCGGCGGCATCCGCGCCGCGATGGAGCGCTCGCCGGGCGGTCTGGTCGATCACTGGCTCCAGCCGATTCGGGACATCGCCCGGCTTCATCGCGACGAACTCGACGCCATCGCAAGCGTATCGGACCGCTACGATCGGCTGTGCGAACTTTCGGTGGAAGCCCAGGCGCGCCGGGTGCTGGAGGATCCGATCGTGCGCGACGCCCTGGACCGGGGACAGGACATCCACGTTCACGGCTGGGCCTACCGGCTCACCAACGGCCACATCAACTGCATTGCCGACGACCTGCGGCGGCTTGAGGTGTAAGGCCCGGGATCGGCGCGGAGATCGATCACCGCGTCAGTGCGAACCGGGTCTCACGCGATGCGCCGGGAGGCCTCGCTGACCTTGTGGGTCGAGGTCTGCAGGCGTTCGGTCGCCGTTGCGATCAGCGTCAGGTTCTGCGTGATCGTCCCGACCGCGTCGGCCGCCGAATGCATGTTCGCCGACGTATCCCGGGAGACGGCCGACTGCTGATCGACCGCCGAGGAGATGCTGAGGGAGATGGCATTGATGCTGTGGATCAGGTCGCCGATCTCCTTGAGGGCGTCGACGGTTTCGGCGGTGGCCCCCTGGACCGCGCCGATCTGCGAGGTGATCTCCTCGGTCGCCTTGGCGGTCTGCCCGGCCAGATGCTTCACTTCCGATGCCACGACGGAGAAGCCCTTACCGGCTTCGCCCGCCCGCGCCGCTTCGATGGTTGCATTCAGGGCGAGCAGGTTGGTCTGGGATGCGATGCTGTTGATCAGGTCGACGATGTCTCCGATCCGTTGGGTCACTTCCGACAGGCCCCCGACGATCGCGTTGGTCTGATCGCCTTTTCTTACAGCGGCTTCGGTCACGCGAAGTGCCTCGGAAACCTGACTGCTGATGTCTCGGATGGACGCCTCAAGTTCCTCAGCTCCGGACGCGACCGCCTGGACGTTGCTCGATGTCTGGGTCGATGCGCTGGCTGCCGAGGCTGCCTGGTGGCTCGTCTGGGTAATGTCACCGAGGATTTCGGCGAGGTCGGCGGCGATCAGCTTCACGACCGCTTCGCGCTCCATGCGGCGCTTCACCCGGTCGGTCAGGGTCGCGAACTTGACCACGCCGACGGGGTGGCCGTTCTCGTTCAGGATCGGATTGTAGGTCGCCTGGATCCAGATCTCGCGGTTGTTCTTGCCGATCCGTCGGTATTCCGCCGCCTGAAATTCGCCTTGCCGCAGCGCGGCCCAGAACCGCCTGTAGTCGTCGCTCTTCCGTTCGTCCTCGGCAACGAACATGGAATGGTGCCTGCCCACGATCTCATCGAGCGCATAACCGGTGGCCTTAAGAAAATTCGCGTTGGCGGAGACGATCGTGCCGTCGACCGTGAACTGGATCACCGCCTGGGACCGATTGAGTGCAGACAGCCATGCCGCATCGGCGTCCGCCTGGAGCTTCTTCTCGGTGATATCGACGGCGAACTTCACGACACCGACGACGACGTTGTTCCGGAGGATGGGATTGTAGGTCGCCTCGATCCAGACGTGGTCGCCGGTCTTCTTGACGCGCCGGAATTCGGAGCGCTTGAACGTCCCCCGGCCCAGTTCTTCCCAGAACTGCCGATATTCGTCGGTCTCGCGCTCACTCGGAACGACGAATATCGAGTGATGCTTGCCGACAATTTCGCCGAGCGTGTACCCCATGCAGTCCAGGAAGTTCTTGTTGGCGGACCTGATTGTCCCGTCGGGCCCAAATTCGATGACGGCGAGTGAGCGGTCGAGCGCGCTCGTGACGAGATCGGAATGGGTGGTCTTTGTCATGCCGAACATGGGGGGATCCAAGGCGGGAGGAGCCGATGGCCGGGTCGCTTCTTCCCGTTGAAGCGATCTGCCTGACAGATGCGGTCAACTCAGGCGCGGCGGTCGCGATCGATGCAGCCTGAAGGGTTCGAGAACCGCCGGTAATGATTGGTATTCATCGATCCACTGGTCGCATTAAGCGGGCAGCAACTTGCGCGAAGGTTGCGCCTTGATATGCGCGCGCAGGTCGTACCTTGCGGTGGTGGCTGGTTGAGACCGTCCGTCTGGTGCCGTACGCCGTGAACGACGGCCACCAGGCTGCGGGCTTCGCGGGGCCGAAGGCGGGACGGGAAAAGGGCAGCGGACGAAGAACGCCGGCGCGCCCTCCCCAGCATCGTGGGGTAGCGCTACCAAAAAGGCCCAAGGACAGAATGTCCTGCGCCGTTTGATCTATGTAAGTTATTGATATGAACGCGGAAAAATGGTGGGCGTGACAGGGATTGAACCTGTGACCTTTCCGGTGTGAACGGAACGCTCTCCCGCTGAGCTACACGCCCTCGTGGCCTATGGCCTGCCGACCGTCGCGGCCGGCGCCGCCATGCCCGTGAAACGGCCAAGGCGATTCCGCGCGGGCCGCTTCGGAAGCGACGATCGCGCGAGCGTGTCCAATAAGCGTTCTTGCCGGACGAGGCAAGTGGCCGGGCGCCTATTTCAACGCCTCTCTGACGGATTGTCGGCACCGAAATTTCCGACCGGGGCGTGCAACGCGTTTTGCGCTTGGCCCACAGATTGCTACACTCGTTCCAACTAGGGGCGGTCTCATTGCCGCCGCGCGTCCGTGGGTACGGACGGGCGCGGCGATACGGGGTCGCCGGGAGCGGATGAACGATGGATGGCATGGACGACGACGCCGATTCGGCCGGATGGGCCGATGCGGCGTCAGCGGAACCTGCCGTGACACGGCATGGCGCCGAGGACAGCTCGGCGTGCGTGCAGGGACGCGGCCTGGCCGCGATGGCTGAACCGAAGCGACCCGCCCGACGGGACCACCCGTCAGGCGGAGGGGTGAACTGTGCCTCCCGGAGCCGGTCCGGCGCAGGGCGGCGGCTGGGGCGGACGCCTCCGCCGGACGGTCGCTACGCGGCGCTCGATCTCGGGACCAACAATTGCCGCCTTCTGATCGCCGAGCCGCGGGGCAGGGGGTATCGGGTGATCGATGCCTTCTCCCGGATCGTGCGTCTGGGGGAGGGGGTGTCGACCAACGGCACCCTGGGCGAAGCCGCCATGGGCCGGGCGATGGAAGCCCTGCAGGTCTGTGCCCGCAAGCTCGGCCAGGCCGGTGTTCTCAAGTCGCGGCTGATCGCCACCGAGGCCTGCCGGATGGCGGAGAACGGCCCGGCCTTCGTCAGCCGCGTCGAAGAGGAAGTCGGGCTGTCGCTCGAGATCGTCAGCCGCGAGACCGAAGCGCGCCTCGCCGTGGCCGGCTGCTCCAACCTGATCGACCGCGGTGCCGAGGGCGTGGTCCTGTTCGACATCGGAGGCGGATCCTCCGAGATCGTCTGGCTCGACCTGTCCGGCCGTCACCGTCTCAACGGCGTGGCCGTGACCCGCTGCATCCGCGCCTGGACATCGCTGCCGGTGGGGGTGGTCTCGCTTGCCGAGCGCCATGGCGGCGTCGAGGTCGACGCGGCCAAGTTCGAGGAGATGGTGGAGGACGTCGGCTGCCTGCTTGCGCGTCTCGATCATGCCGGCGCGCTCGACCGGGTCGTCAGCCGGGGCCGGGTTCATCTGCTGGGCACGTCCGGAACGGTCACGACGCTGGCCGGCGTGCATCTCGGGCTTGAGCGCTACGACCGCCGCCGTGTAGACGGGACCTGGCTCGACGAACGCGACGTCGACCAGATGATCGAACGAATTCTGGCAATGCCGTTCGCCGAACGGGTCGCCAACCCCTGCATCGGCGCCGACCGGGCCGATCTCGTGCTTGCGGGGTGCGCGATTCTGGAGGCGATCCGGCGGCGCTGGCCCTGCCGACGCCTGCGCGTGGCCGACAGGGGCCTGCGCGAGGGAATCCTGATGGAACTGATGGCCCAGGACCGAACCGCCGCCGCAAGGGCGAACGGACAGCCTTCATGACCAAACGACCGGGCGGCTCCGGCAGCCGCGGGCTGAAGGAACGCGTGCGCACGGCGCGCGGGCGGCGCGCCTCGTCGGTGCGCTGGCTGGAGCGTCAGCTCAACGATCCCTATGTGCGCCGCGCCCAGGCCGAGGGCTACCGCTCCCGCGCCGCCTACAAGCTGATCGAGATCGACGACCGCTACGGCTTCCTGAAGCCGGGCATGCGGGTGGTCGATCTGGGAGCCGCACCCGGCGGCTGGTGCCAGGTGGCCGTCGACCGGGTGAAATCCGGGAACGAGGATCCCCGTGTGGTGGCGATCGACTATCTGAAGATGGACCACATGCCGGGCATCATCCTGTTCGAGAAGGACTTTCTCGACGACGACGCGCCGGACCTCCTGGTCGAGGCGCTGGGTGGCAGGAAGGCCGACTGCGTGCTCTCCGACATGGCCGCACCGACGACCGGGCACAAGCAGACCGATCACCTGCGCATCATCCATCTCTGCGAGGTGGCGGCCGAGTTCGCCGGCCAGGTGCTCGCGCCGGGCGGCACCTTTCTCGCCAAGGTGTTCCAGGGGGGCACCGAATCGGAGCTGCTGGCCGAGCTCAACCGGAATTTCGAGAAGGTGCGCCACGTGAAGCCGAAGGCGAGCCGCTCGGAATCGGCCGAGCAGTACGTGCTGGCCACCGGGTTCCGGGGCGCGGAGCCGACGGAGGACCCGGACAGGGCTCGGGATTGATACTGACGTCGGGCGTTTTTGCTCAGCTGCAGCTCGGCTCACTGCAGCAATTCGCGCGAATGGGCGAATTCGTTGACCGGATCCGATGAGGGATCATATTCTTGTCGTTACCCTGGCTTCGAGAGCGACATCATGACAGGCCAAGACCTTAAGAAATTCAAGGCTGCTTTGAAATCGTTCGGCAAGGCCAACACGCAGACGGCCGACCAGGCGCGCAAAGTCCTTCGCGATGAAGGCGTCATCGACTCGCAAGGCAGGCTGAAAAAGCCGTACCGGCGGTCGTCGCCGACGACGCTTCCGAAAGCGTCCTGATTGCATCGGCTCTCGACGGCTTTCGTCCTCGGCTATCACGGTTGTGACGAAGACGTCGCAGAAAACCTCCTCTCCGGGCACGAGTTTCAAGCCAGCCAGAACGCTTATGATTGGCTGGGATCTGGTGTGTATTTCTGGGAGGCCAATCCGCTCCGAGGCCTTGAATTCGTTCAGGACCTGCAACAGCGTCCGAAGAGTAAGATCAAAAAGCCCTCTGTTGTGGGGGCTGTGATCGAACTCGGGCATTGTCTTGATCTTCTGTCGTCGACCGGAGTGAATGCGGTCGAATATGCGCACGAGAGTTTCCTGGACGTCTGTAGGGTCGCAGATGTCGAGGTTCCCCAGAACCGCCTCGGAGATGATCTGCTCCTGCGCGATCTGGACTGCGCCGTGATCAACCATCTGCACAATGTGCGTGATGAAGCGGGGATGCCTCCATTTCAGACCGTCCGCGGCGTCTTCGTCGAGGGAGATCGGATTTACGAGAATTCAGGCTTCCGAGCGAAGACCCATATCCAGATCTGCGTGCGCGACCATACCTGTATCAAAGGGGTATTCAGGGTTCCGGACGACCAACTGAAAACCTGATTTTCCGAAGTTACCGTGGCGCGGCGGATGTCGACTGGATACCCCCGTGCCCCGACATCTCCGACCCTGCGTCCGGTGAGAGCCGCGCGAACACCGCGACCGAGCACACCGCGATTGCCGCCACCACCAGGAACGCGACCAGGAAATCGCCGGCGAGCACGTCGGTACCCGGCCGGGCGGCCCGCTGCGCTTCCAGCACGAAGGCGGAGACGGTGACGCCAGTCGACAGGGCGACCTGCTGGGCGACGCTTGCGAAGCTGGTCGCGCGGCTCATCCGGTGCTGGTCGATGTCGGCATAGGCGATGGCGTTGATCGAGGTGAACTGGAGCGAGCGGAAGAACCCGCCGACCAGCAGCACGCCGATGATGACCGTCGTCGCCGGGCCGAGCGAGAACAGGCCCATGCAGGCCAGGATCGCGGCGCTGATCAGGCCGTTGACCACGAGCACCTGCCGGAAGCCGAACCGGCGCACGATCGGCTTGGCGGTCGCCTTCATCAACAGGGCGCCGATCGCGGTCACGAACACCAGCGAGCCGGCATGAAACGGATTCATGCCGAGCCCGAGCTGCAGCGTCAGCGGCAGCAGGAACGGGATCGAGCCCACGCCGACGCGGAAGAAGAAGCCGCCGAGCACGCTGGCGCGGAAGGTGGGGGTCGACAGGAGACCCAGATCGATCAGCGGGTGTTCGGTGCGCCGCGCGTGGCGGACGTAGAGAGCGATGGAAACCGCGCCGCCGATAACCAGCGCCAGGGAGAGCGGCAGCGGCATCATCCGCTGACCCATCACCGAAAGACCGAAGATCAGCCCCGACAGCCCGACGCCGGACAGGACGAAGCCCACCTTGTCGAGCGGGATCACCTCCGGCGCGCGCACATTGTCGATCAGGAACGTCACCAGCAGGATGCCGACGAAGCCGACCGGCACGTTGATCCAGAAAATCCAGCGCCAGTCGAAATAGGTGGTGATGAAGCCGCCCAGCGGCGGGCCGATCAGCGGGCCGATCAGGGCCGGCACGGTCAGCCACGCCATGGCCGACAGGAGTTCCGGCTTCGGCGTCGTCCGCAGTACCACCAGACGGCCGACCGGGGTCATCATCGCTCCGCCCATGCCCTGGACGATGCGGGCGAGAACGAACTCCGGCAGGGAGGAGGAGAGGCTGCACCCGACCGAGCCCACGAGGAACACGCCGATGGCGAGCCGGAACACGGTCTTGGCGCCGAATCGGTCCGCCGCCCAGCCGGAGACCGGAATGAACACCGCCAGACTCAGAAGGTAGGAGGTCAGCGCCAGCTTGAGCCGAATCGGATCCGTCCCGATGTCGGCCGCGACCGCCGGGAGCGACGTGGCGATCACCGTGGAATCGATGTTCTCCATGAACAGGGCCGACGCGACGATCAGCGCGGTGACGTTGGGGCGAGGCACGGCGGAGGGGAGCCTTTCCGGCATATTTCAGGACATGGGACCCGGCCCGGAGCCGGGACGGCATGACACGGGACATAGCCCGGACGCCGCAGCGGGACAGCAACTGGCAGCCATGCGTATACGGCATTTTGCGCGTTGCAGTTCGTCGTGGTAATGACCTGCGCCACCGCATAGAAGCGTGGGATGAACGCGCGGGCAGGGCTTTGGTTGGAAACCGGCGCTGCCTGCTGGGCTCCTTTTTTCCGATCGTCGAGGTGGCGGATGGCGCAAATCATTGAAACCCACAGTGGGCGGGACGCCCTGACCTTCGACGACGTGCTCCTGATGCCGGGGCACTCGGAAGTGATGCCGTCGGAGACCAACCTCGCCACCAAGGTCACCCGGCAGCTGAGCCTGACCCTGCCGATCCTGTCGGCGGCCATGGACACCGTCACCGAGGCCCGGCTCGCCATCGCCATGGCCCAGGCCGGCGGCATCGGCGTGATCCACCGCAACATGACGCCGGAAGAGCAGGCCGAGCAGGTCCGGCAGGTGAAGAAGTTCGAATCCGGCATGGTGGTGAACCCGGTGGTCATCGGGCCGGACGCCACGCTGAAGGACGCGCTCGCTCTGATGGAGCACTTCCGCATCTCCGGCATTCCGGTGGTGGAGAGCGGCGGGCGCGGCGGCCAGATGGTCGGCAAGCTGGTCGGCATTCTGACCAACCGCGACGTCCGTTTTGCCTCGGATGTCGACACGCCGATCCGCAGCCTGATGACCCATGAGAACCTGATCACGGTGAAGGATGGGGTCAGCCAGGCCGAGGCCAAGCGGCTGCTGCATCAGCACCGGATCGAGAAGCTTCTCGTCGTCGACGACAACCGCAACTGCGTCGGCCTGATCACCGTGAAGGACATCGAGAAGGCCCAGCTTCACCCGAGCGCCTCCAAGGACGAGCAGGGCCGGCTCCGGGCCGCCGCCGCCACGTCCGTCGAAGACGCCGGAATGGAGCGGACGACGCGGCTGATCGAGGCCGGCGTCGACATGATCGTGGTCGACACGGCCCACGGCCACTCCGAGCGCGTGCTGGATACGGTGCGCCGCGTGAAGAAGCTCTCCAATCAGGTCCAGGTTCTGGCCGGCAACGTGGCCACGCCGGAGGCCACCCGGGCGCTGATCGACGCCGGCGCGGACGCCGTCAAGGTCGGCATCGGCCCGGGCTCCATCTGCACCACGCGCGTGGTGGCGGGCGTCGGCATGCCGCAGCTCACCGCGGTCATGGGTGCCCACGAAGTCGCGGAAGCGGCCGGGGTGCCGGTCGTGGCCGATGGTGGCATCAAGTATTCAGGCGATCTGGCCAAGGCGCTGGCGGCCGGCGCGTCGTGCGCCATGGTCGGCTCGCTTCTGGCAGGCACCGACGAGAGCCCGGGCGAGGTCTATCTGCACCAGGGCCGCAGCTACAAGGCCTATCGGGGCATGGGCTCGGTGGGCGCGATGGCGCGCGGCTCCGCCGACCGCTACTTCCAGGCCGAAGTGCGCGACTCGCTGAAACTGGTGCCGGAAGGCATCGAGGGTCAGGTTCCCTACAAGGGGCCGATCGAGTCGGTCCTGCACCAGCTCGCCGGCGGGCTGCGTTCGGCAATGGGGTATGTGGGTGCGCGGACCATCGAGGAGCTGCAGCAGCGGGCGCGGTTCGTCCGCATCACCAATGCGGGGCTTCGCGAAAGCCATGTCCACGACGTGGCCGTCGTGCGCCAGAGCCCGAACTATCCGACCGATGCCTGATCGGTCGGGGTCCGCAGGCCGGACGGGGCGATAATCCATGCGGATCGGTGGGCGCATTCAGGCGGCGATCGAGGTTCTTGAGACCGTCGAGACCCAACATCGACCGATTGCCGAGGTCCTGAAGGACTGGGGCAATGCGCACCGGTTCGCCGGGTCCGGCGACCGGGCGGCGATTGGCAACCTGGTCTTCGACGCAGTGCGCTGGCGCTCGTCCTCGGCCTGGTTGATGGATCAGGAGACGGCCCGCGCGATCGTGCTGGGGACGCTCGCCTATCGCTGGGGCTGGAACCTGGAAACCCTCGCCGACTTCATGGCCGGCGACGAGCATGGGCCGGAGCCGCCGACCGCGGTCGAGCGGACGCTGCTCAGCAACGCCTCGCTCGACAAGGCGCCGGCCCACATCCGGGCCGACGTGCCGGAATGGATCGAGCCGCAGCTGCGCGCCACCTTCAAGGAGCACTGGGTGGATGAGGCCGCCGCGCTGGCGGCGCGGGCGCCGATCGACGTGCGTGCCAATTCCCTGAAAGCCGGCCGCGACAAGGTCCTGAAAGCGCTCGACCAGTTCGGAGCGAAGGCGACGCCGTGGTCGCCGCTCGGCGTGCGGATCGGCGCAGGCTCCGATTTCGACCGCTCGGCCAACGTCACCAACGAACCCGGCTACCAGAAGGGCTGGTTCGAGGTTCAGGACGAGGCGAGCCAGCTCGCCGTCCTGCTGGCGGGTGCGGAGCCGGGCGAACAGGTGCTCGATCTCTGCGCCGGGGCCGGCGGCAAGACGCTGGCGCTCGCCGCCGAGATGAACAATCGCGGCCAGGTTCACGCCTACGATCGGGACAAGACGCGGCTGAAGTCGATCTTCGACCGGCTGCGCCGGGCCGGGACCCGTAACGTTCAGGTTCATTCCGCCGACTCCGACCTCAAGGGGCTCCTGGGCAAGATGGACCGGGTGTTCGTCGACGCGCCGTGTACCGGGTCCGGCGTCTGGCGCCGGCGTCCGGACACCAAGTGGCGCCTCACGCCGGCCGCGCTGGAAGCCCGGATGATGGAGCAGTCGCAGGTGCTCGACGAGGGGGCACGCCATGTCCGGCCCGGCGGCCGCCTGATCTACGTGACCTGCTCGGTCTTCGCGGACGAAAACAGCGGGCGCATCGACTCCTTCCTGCGCCGCCATCCCTCGTTCGCGCCGCTCCCGGTCGAGCGCATCAAGGGCGAGGCGCTCAATGCCGTGCCGGCCCGCACCGTCCCCAATGGCCTGCTGCTCTCGCCCGCCACCACGAAGACCGACGGGTTCTTCGTCTGCGTGATGGAGCGCGCCGGGTGACCCATCCACTCCCTCCGTCCCTTCGCCTGCGGATGCTGCACCGATGACCGAACGCCCCGCCGACCGCCACGACTTCGTCCTCATCATCGATTTCGGCAGCCAGGTGACCCAGCTGATCGCGCGCCGGGTGCGCGAGGCGGGGGTCTACTGCGAGATCGTTCCGTTCCAGTCCGCCGAAGAGGCTTTCCACCGCACCCGACCCTCCGCCGTCATTCTCTCAGGCGGACCGGCGTCCACCGCGGAGCTGGGCAGCCCCCGGGCGCCCCAGGCGGTGTTCGATGCGGGTATTCCGGTGCTCGGCATCTGCTACGGCCAGATGACGCTCTGCGTGCAGATGGGCGGCGAGGCCGAGCCTTCGGACCACCGCGAGTTCGGCCGGGCCATGGTCGAGGTCGTTGCCGACTGCCCCCTGTTCGAGGGTGTGTGGGCGACGGGCGAGCATCATCAGGTCTGGATGAGCCATGGCGACCGGGTGGTGCGCTTGCCGGAGGGCTTTGCGGTCTACGCCAAGTCGGACGGGGCGCCGTACGCGGTGTTCGGCAATCCGGAGCGCAAGGTCTACGGGCTGATGTTCCACCCGGAGGTGGTGCACACGCCGGATGGCGCGAAGCTGATCGAGAATTTTGTGCGCAAGATCGCCGGCTGCACCGGCGACTGGACCATGGCCGCCTTCCGGGAAGAGGCCAAGGAGAAGATCCGCGAGCAGGTCGGCTCCTCGAAGGTGATCTGCGGTCTCTCCGGGGGCGTGGATTCCTCGGTCGCGGCGGTGCTGCTGCACGAGGCGATCGGCGACCAGCTCACCTGCATCTTCGTCGACCACGGCCTCCTGCGGAAGCATGAGGCCGAGGAGGTCGTCTCCATGTTCCGCAACCACTACAACATCCCGCTGGTGCACGTGGACGTGTCGGATCTGTTCATCTCCGCGCTGGAGGGCGTGGCGGATCCGGAAGCCAAGCGCAAGACCATCGGCAAGCTCTTCATCGACGTGTTCGAGGCGGAGGCGAAGAAGATCGGCGGGGCCGATTTCCTGGCCCAGGGCACGCTCTATCCGGACGTCATCGAAAGCGTGTCGTTCGCCGGCGGCCCGTCGGTCACCATCAAGTCCCACCACAATGTCGGCGGCCTGCCGGACCGCATGAACATGAAGCTGGTGGAGCCGCTGCGGGAACTCTTCAAGGACGAGGTGAGGGCGCTCGGCCGGACGCTGGGTCTGCCGGAGAGCTTCGTCGGACGCCATCCGTTCCCGGGACCGGGACTGGCCATCCGCTGCCCCGGCGGGGTCACCCGCGAGAAGCTGGAAATCCTGCGCAACGCCGATGCGATCTATCTCGACGAGATCCGCAAGGCGGGCCTTTACGATGCCATCTGGCAGGCCTTCGCCGTGCTGCTGCCGGTGCAGACCGTGGGCGTCATGGGCGACGGGCGCACCTACGACTTCGTCTGTGCGCTCAGGGCGGTGACCTCGGTCGACGGCATGACGGCCGACTTCTACCCGTTCGACATGGCCTTCCTCGGCCGCGCTGCGACCCGGATCATCAACGAGGTGAAGGGCATCAACCGCGTCGTCTACGACGTGACCTCGAAGCCGCCCGGCACCATCGAGTGGGAATGATCCGACGGGGATCGGCGCAGTCGGAAGCCGTCAGGTCGTCTCTGTGACGCAGGGCGGTACGGGTCCGTCCGCCCTGCGCTTTCTCGTATCCAGACGTTCCAGTCTCAGCGCGCTGCGGCCAGGCGGTTGCCGGCCGTGGCCGTCGTCTGCGGCCGGAACAGGCAGCGGCTGGTATCCGGCTGGAACTTGTCGGTCAGCCCGATCACGCTTTCCGCACCGCCGAGCACGAGGAAGCCGTCCGACGGCATGAGCTTCACGATCCGGTTCAGCACGTCGATCTTCTGGTCGTTGTCGAAATAGATCAGCACGTTTCGGCAGAAGACGATGTCGAACTGACCCATGCCCACGAACGGGTCCAGCAGGTTGAGCTTGCGGTAGCTGACCGCCTGCCGGATCTTGTCGGAGACCTGCCAGTCGTCGCCCACCTTGGAGAAGTAACGGACCAGATAGTGGACCGACAGGCCGCGCTGGACCTCGAACTGGGAATAGATGCCCCGCTTCGCCTTCTCGATGATCTCGGTGGAGATATCGGTTCCGATGATCTCGAAACGGCGGCCGGCGCTGAGCGCAGGATTCTCCGCCAGAAGCATGGCCAGCGAATAGGGCTCCTGTCCCGACGAGGCCGCCGCGCACCAGATCCGGATCGGCTGGTGGCTCGGACGGTTCGCGAGCAGGGTCGGCAGCATGCGGTTGGTGAAGGCCTCGAACGGGTGCTTGTCCCGGAAGAACAGGGACTCGTTCGTGGTCATCGCGTCCACGACCTTGTCGGCCGCTTTTTCGCTACCGGGCCGGCGCAGGAACTGGGCGAGTTCGCCGACCGATTTCAGACCGAATTCGCGGGCGATCGGGTTCAGCCTGCTTTCCAGAAGGTACTGCTTGTCGGGCGACAGGGCGAGCCCGGACTTCGTCTTCAGGAAGCGCTGCAGATACTCGTAGTCGGCCTGGGGGATCATACACGTGCTCCGGAGAGTAGGCGGGCGACCTTCGGGCCGACGTCGTCGAGGGAAAGGACTTCGCAGGCCGCGCCGGCCGCGACGGTGGCGCCGGGCATGCCCCAGACCACGCTGCTGGCTTCGTCCTGGGCGATGATGCTGCCGCCGTTGTCGGCGATGGAAATGGCGCCCTTGGCGCCATCGGCGCCCATGCCTGTCAGGACCACTCCGAGCAGGCCTGCGCCGTAGACGCTTGCGGCGGAAAAGAAGAGCGAATCCACCGAAGGACGGCAGAAATTGACGGGCGGATCGTCGGTGAGCCTGATCACCGGCCGGCCGCCGGACTTGGCGACGATCATGTGCCGGCCGCCAGGCGCCACGTAGATGTGGCCGGCCTCGATCGGCTCGTTGTCCTTGCCTTCCGTCGCCGGACGACCGGCCGCCCGGGCCATGTGCTCGGCGAGGATCGCGGTGAACGTGGGCGGCATGTGCTGGGTGATCAGCACCGGAACGTGATCGATCGACTTGCCGATCGCCGTGAGCACCCGGCCGAGGGCCTGGGGCCCGCCGGTGGAGCTGCCGATGACCAGAGCCGGCACCGGGCCGCGGGCGTAGGTCCGCAGGCGTGGCGGAGCGCCGACCGGGCGCGGGGCGGCAGCAGCCGGTGCGGCGGCGGCCGGCGCGGCCGCTGCGGCGGGGGCGTGCGCCGGGGCCGCCGTCGGATCGCCGGGCCGGATCCGCACACCGCGGGCGCGGGCGCCGAGCTGCTTCACCTTGTTCAGGAGATCGCGGCGGAAATCATCCGCCGAGCGCATCCCGGCAGTGCCTTCCGGCTTGGCGATATAGTCGGCCGCGCCGAGGGTAAGCGCCCGAAGGCTCACCTCCGCGCCGCGCCGCGTCAGCGTCGAGGCCACCAGCACGATGGTGCCGGGCTTGCGCTCGAGGATCAGGGGGAGGGCCGTCATCCCATCCATCTCGGGCATTTCGAGATCGAGGATGACGACGTCGGGCTGCGCCCGCGCTACGTCGTCCGCCGCCCGGCGGCCGTTGATATGGGTGGCAACGACCGTCAGTTCCGGAACTTCGGTGATCCAGGATTTGAGAACCGACCGGATGACGGTCGAATCGTCGACGATCATCACCCGGATCGGGTTGGACCCAAGGTCCTTTGCAGGAGCAGTGGAAAGGGCGGGGGCGGGCATCCGTAGGATCCTCTTGATTGGGCAACCCGAACGAACGTCAGTTCGGGTCGATCAGCCCAACTTCGCTGAGTTTTTCTTTTATTATTTCGGAATCGAACGGCTTCATGATGTATTCGTTCGCTCCGATCTCGATCGCCGTGCTGATGCGATCGAGATCGCTTTCCGTCGTGCAGAAGATCACCTTGGGCTCGTCGCCATCGGGACGGGCTCTGAGGGCACGCAGGAAAGAGGGGCCATCCGCCTTCGGCATATTCCAGTCCAGCAGGATGGCGTCCGGCATGGCCGCGCTGCACTGTTCCAGCGCGACCTCGCCGTTTTCAGCCTCGGTGACTTCGAATGCGAGCTCCTCGAGGATGGCGCGCGCAGCACGGCGCACCACACGGGAGTCGTCGACCACCAGACACGTTTTTGACATCGTCATTCTCGCGGTTTGAGGCCCGATCAGGCAGCCTCGGCGGTGGCGATGCCGCCGAGCACTCGTTTCACGTCGAGCAGCAGAAGCAGCTCGCCGGGAAGCCGGTGGACGCCCTTCACGACGTCCGCCCAGCGCTTGTCGAGATTGGTCGGAGTGGGCTCGGCCGCCGAGGTGTCCAGTGCGAACACCTCACCGACCTCGTCCACGATCAGCCCGAAGGTCTCGTTGCGGTCTTCCAGGCCGATGGCCATCCGCGTGTCGACGTCGGTGCTCTCGAACCCCAGCATCTGCCGCACGTCGATCATGGTGACGATGCGGCCGCGCAGGTTGAGGACGCCCTCGATCTCCGGGGGAGACAGGGGCACGCGGGTGATGCCTTCGGGGGCGAACACCTCGTGGACCGCCTCGATCGGGAGCCCGAAGAGCTTGCCCGCGACACGGGCGGTGACGAATTGACGCTCGGACGTCAGGACGTCGTGGGTGGTCTTGATGCTGCTCATGCGGCCACTTCCTGGATGTGCTGGCCAACATCGTCCAGGGCGGCGAGCAGGCCGGCCTGATCGAACTTGGCGACGAAGTCGGTAAAGCCGGCAACCCGTGCGCGCTGAACCTTCTGGGGCGTGCACTTGCCGCCGGAGACGGCGATGATCGGGAGCTGGGCGAAGCTCGGCTCGGCGCGCAGCGTCTCCGCGAACTCGAACCCATCGATCTTCGGCAGATCGAGGTCGGAGAGGACGATGTCGACGTGTCCGCCGTTCTGGAGATAGTCCAGCGCCCGCGTCGCATCCGCGAAGGATTTGACCTCGTATCCGGCTTCAGTCAGCACCGGCTCGATGAGGTTGCGGTAGAACGGACTGTCGTCGACGAGGACCAGGGTCCCCTTGCTGCTCAGACCGTCGTCCGACCCGTGCTCGTACCAGTCCTTGTAGGCGGAGGTCAGGAAGTGACCGATGTCGAGGACGGCGGTCGCCTGTCCGTGCACGATCGCCGCACCGCGGGCCCCGGGGGTGTCGCAGGGGAGCTGAACGTCGAGACGGTCCTCCACGATGTCCACGATCTCGTCCACCACGAGGCCGACCGAACGGCCTTCCTCGGTGAAGATGAGAACCGGAACCGAACCCTCGGCTTTGGCGCGCGAGGCTTCGTGCACGTAGACCAGCGGGATCAGCGTGCCGCGGTACTGAACCATGGACTGTCCGTTGGCGTGCTCGATGCGGTCGACCGCGATCTCTTCCAGTCGGGTGATGAGCGAAAGCGGCACGGCCTTCGGTTCCGGCGTTCCGGCGCGGACCAGCAGGATCGACATCGTCTCGTGATGCTCTTCCGCGCTGACTTCCGCCTCTTCCTTGCTCTCCGCCTGGCCGACGTCGATGGTCGTCTCGGCGAACTGAGCGACACCGTTGGGATCGATGATCATGATCACACGGCCGTCGCCAAGGATGGTGCTGCCGGAGAACATGCCGATGTGACGCAGCCGCGAGGTCATCGGCTTCACGACGATTTCTTCCGTGTGGAAGACGGCGTCGACGACCAGACCGAATTTCTGGTTGCCCACCTGGATGACCGCGATGAAGGAGTCCTCCAGGTTGGTCTCGTCGGCTTCGGCCACTTCCAGCAGCTCCGAGAGCGGGAAGATCGGCAGCAGACGGTCACGCAGACGCAGGACGTTGGCGCCCTTCAGCCGCTCGATCGTGTGCTCGGAGTTGGCCTGGATCCGGACCAGCTCGACCACCGACAGCTGCGGGATCGCGAACCGCTCGCCGCCGGAGGCGACGATGAGGGCGGGGACGATCGCCAGCGTCAGCGGGATCTTCACATAGAAGGTCGAGCCTTCGCCCGTCTTCGAGCGCACTTCGACGCTGCCGCCGATGAGCTCGATATTGGAGCGGACCACGTCCATGCCGACACCGCGACCGGAGACGCTCGTCACCGCCGCCGCGGTCGAGAAGCCGGCCGCGAAGATGAAGCGGAAGATCTGGGCCTCCGTCATCTTGGCGACGTCGGCTTCGGTGGTCAGCCCGTTCTCGATCGCCTTCGCCTTGATCTTCTCGACGTTCAGGCCTTTGCCGTCGTCGGCGATCTCGATGACGATGTGGCCGCCTTCATGATAGGCGGACAGGCGGATCGTGCCTTTCTCCGGCTTTCCGGCAGCCCGGCGCTCGAGCGGGGTCTCCAGGCCGTGATCGGCGGAGTTGCGCACCATGTGGGTGAGCGGATCCTTGATCAGATCCAGCACCTGCCGGTCGAGTTCCGTATCCGCACCGGTCATCTCGAGCTCAACCTGCTTGTTGAGCTCGCGGGCCAGGTCGCGGACGATGCGCGGCAGCTTCTGCCAGGCATTGCCGATCGGCTGCATGCGGGTGCGCATCACCGCTTCCTGCAGCTCGCCGGTCACGGTGGAGAGGCGCTGCAGCGACACCTTGTAGTCGGCGTCTTCGGAGCGGCGGGCGATCTCCATCAGCTGGTTGCGGGTCAGCACCAGCTCGGAAACCGTGGTCATCAGGTTCTCGAGGGTCTCGACGCTGACGCGGATCGACTGCGAGGAGACGTTCGAGGTCTGCTGCTGCTGATGCTCCTCGCCGGAGGCCGGCTTGGAGGCGGATGTCGGCTTGGACGCGGCTGCCGGCTTCGCAGCCGTGGCCTCTGGTTCCGCCGCCTTGGCCGGAGCCGGAGCGGGCTCTTCGACCAGGCGCGGCTCCGCAGCCTCGGCTTCGGCCTCGGCGGCCGGCTTGGCCATCGGCTTCGGCGGCTCGACCTCGGTCTCGCGGAACAGGCGCTCGAGTTCGTCCAGATCGTCGTCGGCCGGGCTGGCCTCTTCGGTCGCGGCTTCCTCGACAACCTCTTCGACGACCACGGCGTCCGCCTCAACGACGACCTCGCCCTCGAGCGAGCCGCCGGCGGCCAGGGTCTCGAGCTGGCTGATGAGATCCTCGTCGGACCCCTCCGGCTCCTTGCCCTCGCTGGCCTCGATCGCGGCCAGGATCTCCTTGACCCGGTCGATCGTGGACAGAACCAGGGTCACGGCTTCCGGCGTGACAGCCATGCCTTCGCGGAAGCGGTCCATCAGCGTTTCGGCTGCATGGGTCAGCGTAGCGAGGCGGGGAAGCCCGATGAATCCGCACGTGCCTTTGATGGTGTGCACGAGCCGGAAGATGTTGTTCAGAATATCGGCGTTGTTCGGATCCTGTTCGAACTTGACGAGTTCGGTGTCGGCGACATCGAGGTTCTCGTTCGTCTCGGTCAGGAACTCGCTCAGCAGGTCATCCATGGCACGTATCCAGCGAGTTGATGTGGTTGCTCTTGGTCCGTCGGCGGCGGTGAGGGCCGCCGACGGCTACGATGGGTTCGATCAGGCCGCGCGGACGCGGGAGACGAAGGCGTCGACCTGGGCGCGCAGCGAGGTGGCCTGGTCGGAGAGGTCGGAGGCGGCCCGAACGATCT
>NZ_JAUSUL010000006.1 GCF_030814015.1 Amorphus orientalis | reverse complement strand
ACGCCTCAACACAACGCCCCGAAAATGCCTCGGCTACAGAACACCCGCCGAGGTCTTCCTAAAACGACTGTTGCACTTCAAATGTGAATCCACCTTCCGGCTTTCGCCGGAATGAGCGGAGATTGGGACTGGCGCCCGGCAACAGACAGTGTTTGCGCCGTACTTCACCCACCAGCGCGCGACCGCGCGCCGCCCGGTCAGGGCGCCCTCGCGGAGCCGCGAACGGAGTGAGCTCGCGTGAGCGAGAAAGAATTCATCCCCCGCAACGCCGGACGGAAAACCGGCGCCCACTTTTCCTGGCGTTGCTCTCCTTCTTCGCAACGCCGGACGCGAAACCGGTGCCCACTTTTCCTGGCGTTGGCTTCTTCCTGCGCAACGCCCGGGCGGAAAACCGGTACCCACTTTTCCTGGCGTTGCTTTACCTGTTCCACCGCATGAGCTGGATATCCAGATCGCGGATCTTTTTGCGCAGCGTGTTGCGGTTCACGCCGAGAAGCTCCGCCGCCTTGATCTGATTGCCGCGGGTCGCGGCGAGCGCCGCCGAAATCAGCGGATACTCCACGTCGCGAATGATCCGGTGATACAGGCCCGGCGGCGGCAACTGATTGCCGAAGCTCGCGAAATAGGCGTTCAGATGACGCTCGACCGAGATCGGGAGCGTCTCGTCCTCCCGGTGTTCCGACGGCTCGGATTCGGTCACCACCGGGGCCTCGGCCTGGTCCAGCTCCTGCTCGATCAGCGCGGTCGTGACCACGTCCTGGGGATAGAGAGCGGCGAGACGGCGGACCAGGTTCTCCAGCTCGCGGACGTTGCCGGGCCAGCGATAGGCCTGCATCCGTTCCAGCGCCTCCGGCTCCAGCCGCTTGGCCGGAAGCCCCTCGCGCTCCACCACCACGAAGAAATGGCGCACCAGATCCGGAATGTCCTCGCGCCGCTCGCGCAGCGGCGGGATGCGGATCGGCACCACGTTGAGGCGGAAGAAGAGGTCTTCGCGAAACAGACCCTGGCGGATCAGCTGGCGCAGGTCGCGGTGGGTGGCGGCGACGATGCGCACGTTGGTCTTGATCGGGGTGCGGCCGCCGACGGTGGTGTACTCGCCCTGCTGCAGCACGCGCAGAAGCCGGGTCTGCGCCTCCATCGGCATGTCGCCGATCTCGTCGAGGAAGAGCGTGCCGCCCTCCGCCTGCTCGAAGCGGCCGGCATGGCGGGTCGAGGCGCCGGTGAAGGCGCCCTTCTCGTGGCCGAACAGCTCCGCCTCGATCAGGTCCTTGGGGATCGCGGCCATGTTGATGGCCACGAACGGCCCCTTCCGCCGCTTGCCGTAGTCGTGCAGCGCGCGGGCGACCAGCTCCTTGCCGGTACCGGACTCGCCGACGATCATCACGGAGAGATCGGTCTGCATCAGCCGGGCGAGGACCCGGTAGATGTCCTGCATGGCCGGCGAGCGCCCGACCAGCGGGATCTTCTCGTCGCCCTCCTCCGGCCCCTCGACCTCGCGCGCCGCCTTCGGCTCGGCCAGCGCCCGCCCGACGATCGTGGTCAGTTCCTTCAGGTCGAACGGCTTGGGGAGATACTCGTAGGCGCCCCGCTCCGACGCCTTGATGGCGGTCATGAACGTGTTCTGGGCGCTCATCACCACGATCGGCAGATCCGGACGGATCTTCTTGATGCGCGGAATGAGGTCGAACGCGTTCTCGTCGGGCATGACGACATCGGTGATGACGAGATCGCCCTGGCCCTGGCTGACCCAGTTCCACAACGTCGTGGCGTTGGAGGTCAACCGCACCTCGTAGCCCACCCGGGACAAGGCCTGGTTGAGCACGGTGCGGATCGCCGCGTCATCGTCCGCAACGAGAATGGTACCCTGCGACATTACTGCTCCGTCATCGTGCCGGCCGCGTCCACGCGCTCGTGGTAGGCGGGCATCAGAATGCGAAAAGTTGTCCCCGAGCTTCCCGTGTCACACTCGATGACACCCCCGTGGTCCCGGATGATCTTGGCGACCAGCGCCAGACCGAGACCGGTTCCGTTTGTCTTTGTCGTTATGAACGGATCGAACAGGTGCGGAAGGATGTCCTCCGGCACGCCGGGTCCGTTGTCGCGCACGCAGAATTCCATGGGCAGGCTGACCCGGTCGCGGCTTCCGGGAACCGAAAGCCGGATGCCCGGGCGGAAGGCGGTCGACAGGACGATTTCCCCGTCGTCGCTCGACCCGAGCGCCTCGGACGCGTTCTTCACCAGGTTGATGAACACCTGGATGAGCTGATCGCGGTTGGCGTAGACCGGCGGAAGCGAGGGATCGTACTCCTCGTGAATGCGGACATGGCGGGCGAAGCCCGACGTGGTGAGCCGCTTCACGTGTTCCAGCACGGCATGGATGTTGAGCGGCTCGCGCTCGACCGGACGCTCGTCGGAGAAGACCTCCATCCGGTCGACCAGCTTCACGATGCGGTCGGCCTCGTCGGTGATGAGGCGGGCCAGAAGCCGGTCGTCCTCGCCGAGCGCCGGCTCCAGAAGCTGGGCCGCGCCACGGATGCCGGAGAGCGGGTTCTTGATTTCGTGGGCGAGCATGGCCGCCAGGCCCGTGACCGTGCGCGCCGCGCCCCGCGAGGTGAGCTGGCGGTCCATCTTGTCGGCCATGGTGCGTTCCTGAAGCATCACCACGATCTCATCGGACTCTTCGGCCATCGGGGAGGCATAGATATCGACGATCCGGTCGGCGCCGAGGCGGGGCGAAGAGAGGTCGACGCGGTACTCCGCGACGGCCGCTCCCCGCGACCGCACCTGCACGAGAAGTGCCAACAGCGGACTTCCGAACGGAACCAGGTCCACGATCCGGGTCCGCTTGAGAAAGGGCAGGCTGGCCTGGAAGAAGGCTTCGGCGGCGCTGTTGGCAGCGGCGATGTGGTCGGTCCCGTCCAGCAGGATGACCGGGTGCGGCAGCGCGGCGAGCATGGCCTCCGGCAGAGACGGCTTCGTCTTCGTCATGCAGCGAGTTCCTCGGGCGTTTCCGCAAACCAGGCTTCGACGAGCGGGAGAAGGCGTCCGGGATCGTCCTCGGTCAGAATGGCGCGGCGCAGGCCGGGGCGCTCGGCGACCGTTCCGTCGCCCGCCACGTCGGTCAGCGCGACGGTCAGGTGCTTGCGCACGCAGCGCACGCCGATTTCCGCCCCGTAGTGCGCGACCGTCGCCTCCGCCAGTTCCAGCATCAGAGCGCCGGCTTCACGGGGGCGCCGCACCTCGCCGCCGTCATCGAGTGCGGCCGCGATCGCGCCGGGCAGCCACGGCCGGCCGGTCGCCGCGCGCCCGACCATCACGCCGGACGCCCCGGACCGGGCCAGCATGTCGCGCGCGCCGGCGGCGTCGGCGCAATCGCCGTTGGCGATCACCGGGATCGACACAGCCTCGACGACGGGACGGATCGCGTCCCAGTCCGCCTCGCCCTTGTAGAATTGCTGCCGGGTCCGCCCGTGCACCGTGACCAGGGAGATCCCCTCCGCCTCCGCCCGACGGGCAAGCTCGGGAGCATTGATCGACGCATGGTCCCAGCCCAGCCGCATCTTCACGGTGACCGGCACGGAGACGGCGCTGCGAACGGCCCGGATCAGGCCCACCGCGTGGTCCAGGTCGCGCATCAGCGCGGAACCCGCCAGGCCGCCGACCACCCGCTTGGCCGGGCAGCCCATATTGATGTCGATGAGATCGGCGCCGTTGGACTCCACCATCCGCGCCGCTTCCGCCATGTCACCGGCGCGGCAGCCGGCGAGCTGGACCGCCCGCGGCGCAATGCCGGCGCATTCCGCCTTCATGGCGGCCTCGACCTCGCCGGCCACCAGGCGGTCGCTCGCCACCATCTCGGAGAACACCAGCCCTGCGCCCAGACGACGCGCAATCCGGCGGAACGGGAGATCGCTGATGCCGGACATCGGCGCCAGACTCACCCGGTTCGCAAGCTCGATTGGGCCGATCCGCAGGGGTGCGGGGCGAAGGTCCGACATGCCTACTCTCTACGCATATTGGGCAGGTGCCTACAATGTAACCATTTTTGCCGTGACAGCAACCAGCCCCGTGGCCTTGTCGGCGTGCGGGGTCACGGCTTAAACGATCCGGGTCGGCACGCAAGGGGCGCGCCGCACTGTTTACGAGGCCGGGCCCGACATGGACAGCGGGAAGCGACGCATAGCTGCCATCATCGTTGCGGCCGGCCGAGGCGTTCGCGCGCGCGACGGCGACGGCTCGCTGCCCAAGCAGTACCGGCCCATCGGCGGCCGGCCGGTGCTTCGGCGCACGCTCGACGCGCTGCTCGCCGACCCGCGAATCGGGCGGGTCGCCTGCGTCATTCATCCGGACGACGCCGACCTTTACGCCGACATCGCACCGGCCGATCCCCGGCTTCTCGCACCGGTCGGCGGCGGACGGTCGCGGCAGGAATCGGTGCAGCACGGCCTGGAGCGGCTGGCGCAGGAGAGCCCGGACATCGTTCTGGTCCACGACGCGGTGCGGCCGTTCGTGACCGGCGAACTGATCGACCGGCTTCTGACAAACCTGCAGACGGCGGACGCGGCCATCCCGGCCCTGCCGGTCACCGACACGGTCAAGCGGGTGGACGCCGCCGATACGGTGCTCGAAACCGTTCCCCGCGCCGATCTGCGCGCCGTCCAGACGCCCCAGGCCTTCCGCTTCGCGCCGCTCATCGATGCGCACCGGCGCGCCGCGCGCGACGATCCCGACCGCTTCACCGACGACGCCAGCATTGCGGAATGGGCGGGCCTGACCGTCGCGACCGTGCCCGGAGACCCGATGAACAAAAAGCTGACCACCGCCGCCGACATCGCCGAAGCCGACCGGCAGCTCTCGGTGATGGAAACCCGGGTCGGCTCCGGTTTCGACGTGCACCGGTTCGGGCCCGGCTCCTCGGTCTGGCTGGCCGGCGTCGAGATTCCCCACGACCAGGCCCTGGTCGGCCATTCCGATGCCGACGTCGGGCTGCACACGTTGACCGACGCGATCTTCGGGGCGCTGGCCGACGGCGACATCGGCTCCCACTTTCCGCCGAGCGACGCGCAATACAATGGCGCGACGTCCGATCGGTTCCTGGCCTTCGCGGCCGAGCGCGTCAGGGAGCGCGGAGGCCGTATCCTCCATCTGGACCTGACGCTGATCTGCGAACGCCCCAAGGTCGGCCCGCATCGCGACGCCATGCGCGCCCGGATCGCCGAGATCGCCGGCGTGTCGGTCGCGCGCGTTGCGGTGAAGGCGACCACCAGCGAACGGCTGGGCTTCACAGGACGCGGCGAAGGCATCGCCGCAACCGCCGTGGCGACGCTGTCGCTGCCGGCTCCCGCAACTTCCGACACGCCAGCCCCCGGAGGCTTCGCATGACCCTTCGCGCCGCGCTCGTCACCACGGCCACCGACCTCCTGGAGCGATGCCGGGAAAAGGGTATCCTCCTCGCCACCGCCGAATCGTGCACCGGCGGCCTGATTGCCGCGACGCTGACGGAGGTCGCCGGCTCTTCGGACGTGGTGGATCGGGGCTTCGTCACCTATTCGAACGCCGCCAAGACGGAGCTTCTCGGCGTCCCGGCGGATCTGATCGAGGAAGTCGGCGCGGTCAGCGAACAGGTGGCCCGCGCCATGGCGAAAGGGGCGCTGGCCCGCTCGCGCGCCGACGTGACGGTCTCGGTGACCGGGGTCGCCGGCCCGGGCGGCGGCTCGGAGGAAAAGCCGGTCGGGCTCGTGCATTTCGCCGCAGCCCGCACCGGACATCCCACTCTGCACCGCGAAAAGCGCTTCGGAGACGTCGGGCGCGGCGAAGTGCGGCTGGCCAGCGTGGAAGAAGCATTCTCGCTGATCGAGGAGATTCTGGCGCGCCCGTAAGGCTGTACGCAGCTTCGGCGCGGCCCGGCTACACGCTGAACACCGATCAAATCTCCGCGGCGGACCGCAGCCGGCCGGACAAGCGGCCCACCCTCACCGGCCCCCAGACCGCAGAAGAAGTCATATTGCAATTCAGGTGGTTATCCCGGTATCCAGCGGACGCGACAGCTCCATATCGCCTCGCCTGCCGGTGTGATCGCGACGGCACGGTCGCCCCGAGACAGTCAGCTACCGATTGTCAGGGGAGACCTGGAACCGTATGTTCAGCGTCAGGAAGGAAACGCGCAGGATGAATGTTCAGACTTCGGACAGTCTCGTCCGCGCCGATTTCGACTGGAGTTCGTACCGTCGCCATACCCGGGAACCGGGATGCACGGAATGAAGGGGGCCAAGCGGCCGGCCAGTAGACGGATGATACCAAAAGCATCTACGAGACGATTCGTTCCCACCGACCGTCCCTACGGTCGGCCGGTTCGGTGGATCCCGGGAATGCGGTTTGCCAATGGCAAGCACACCCCGCGCGATCGCTTCTCCCCCACGCTGGGACAGCTCGGATCGCTCGAAGTCCGGCTTGCCCGGACCGCCGGCGAAGTCCGCAAGGCACAGAACATCCGCTACCGCGTCTTCTACGAGGAGATGGCGGCGATCCCGGATATCAACGTTCTTGCAACGCGCCGGGACATGGATTCCTACGATCCGTTCTGCGACCACATGCTGGTCCTGGATCACGAGGCCCCGCCCAAGGCCTTCCGGCGGCGCAAGCCCCAGGTGGTTGGCACCTACCGGCTGCTGCGCCAGGAAATCGCCGACATGAACGGCGGCTTCTACACGGCCGGCGAGTTCGACATCCAGCCGATGCTGGATGCCCACACCAATCTGCGCTTCCTGGAGCTCGGCCGCTCGTGCGTGCTAAAGCCCTACCGCAACAAGCGCACGGTCGAGCTTCTGTGGCACGGGGTGTGGTCCTACGTGCTGATGCACGGCATCGACGTGATGATCGGCTGTGCCAGCCTGGAAGGCACCGACCCGGAGCGCCTGGCGACGCCGCTCTCGTTCCTGCACCACAACTGCATGACGCCGGACGAGTGGCGCGTGAAGGCCCTGCCGGAGCGCTACACCTCGATGAACCGGATGCCGAAGGAAGCCGTCGACGCCCGCGCCGCGCTGCATGCGCTGCCGCCGCTGATCAAGGGCTATCTGCGGCTCGGCGCCTTCGTCGGCGACGGCGCGGTGGTGGACCACCAGTTCAACACGACGGACGTGCTGATGGTGCTGCCGGTCTCGGGCATTTCCAGCCGCTACATCAACTATTACGGCGCCGACGCCAGCCGCCACGCGAGCTGACGCAAATCCCAGGAAAAGTGGGAACCGGTTTTCCGTCCGGGATTTGCGGGGGAGTAAAGCTCTTCTCGCTCACGCGAGTTCGCTTCGCTGGCTCTTTTCGCTCAAGCCGGCTCACTTCGTTCGCGGCCCCGCGAGGGCGCCCTGACCGGGCGGCGGACGGTCGTCCGCTGGTGGTGCAGGCCGTACAGGCCGCAGCTTTTCGCTCCGCGAGAACTCCATATTCCGCTCACTCCGGCGAAAGCCGGAGTCCAGGGCGGTCGAAATCTGAAGCTGCGATCTGTTGCCCTGGATTCCGGCTTTCGCCGGAATGAGCGGATGACGTGAAGGCAAATTGGACCGGGGGATCATGCGCTGAAGCAGGTGTTTCCGCCGGTCTAAAGGCTCAGCCGGCGCCGCCCCAGCTCGTAGAGCATGACGCCGGTGGAGACGGCGAGGTTCAGCGAATCGGCCTTGCCGGCCATCGGGATTTTCACGAGCCGGTCGCAGACATCCGTCAGCTCGGCCGTGAGGCCGCGCTGCTCGGTTCCCATCAGAAGCAGGATCGGCTGGTCCGTCGTTACGGTGCGGTAGTCGACCGCGCCGGCGAGATGGGTCCCGATCACCTGCCCCGGAAAGTCCGGCCGCCAGTCCAGGAACGCGGATCGGCTCACCCGCACGATCGGAACGTGGAAGATCGAGCCCATGCTGGCGCGCACCGCCTCCAGCCCGAACGGATCGGTGGTGTCGCCGATCAGCACGATCCCCGCCCCGGCGACCGCATCGACCGTGCGTACGATGGTGCCGAGATTGCCGGGATCGCGCACGTCCTCCAGCCCCACCCAGACCGGGCCGGGATTGGCCGCCACGGCGTCCAGGCCCGCGAAGTGCTGACGAAAGACGCCGATCACGGCCTGGGGATTCTCGCGGCGCGTCAGTCGCGCCATCACCGACTGGTTCGCCTTGACGATCAGCGCGCCCCGCGCGCGGGCAGTCGCCGCGACCTGGGCCGCCATCGGCTGGCTTTCGAAGTCGGCATTGAGGACGACCGTGCGCACCGGCCAGTTCGCCTCCAGGGCATCGGCGACCAGCTTCAGGCCTTCCGCCAGGAACAGACCGGTTTCCGCACGGTGTTTGCGCTGCGTGAGCGCGCGGATCTCCTTGACCACGGGGTTCGCGGCGCTGGTGATTTCCTTGAAGGCGCCCGAGCGCGGGCTATCCGCACTCATCAGCGCACCCACCTTGAGAACAGCGACGTCGGCAGCAGGCGGCCGGTCCCCTCCTCCGCCAGCGCCAGATCGCCGCTCTCCACCGCGCCGCCGAGACCGGCGAACGTCTCCGCCATCAGCCCGTGCGCGGCGAGCGCCGACGCCCGGATGGCGTAGGCGGTGAGAACGACGAACCCCGCTTCGGGGCCGACAAGCTGGCGCAGATCGGCCAGCAGCGGCGGCAGGCTCTGGAACATCTCCCAGGTCTCGCCCTTGGGGCCGCGGCCGAACTTCGGCGGGTCGAGCAGAATGCCGTCATAGGTGGAGCCGCGCCGGACCTCGCGGGCAACGAACTTCGTCGCGTCCTCGCAGATCCAGCGGATCGGGCGGTCTTCCAGACCCGACAGCTCCTGACTCTCCCGGGCCCAGCCGATTGCCTTCTTGGAGGCATCCACATGGGTGACCGCGGCGCCGGCCGCAGCGAGGACCAGCGAGGCGACGCCGGTGTAGCCGAACAGGTTGAGGACCTTGAACTCCGACCGGCCGGAGGATTTCACCCGGTCCGCCATCCAGTCCCAGTGGGCGCGCTGCTCGGGGAAAACGCCGAGATGGCGGAAATTGGTCAGCCGGCTGCGAAACCGCGCCGCGCCGTAGGACATCTCCCAGGTCTCCGGGACCTTGCGCGTGGTGCGCCAGCGGCCCGGCCCGTCGTCGTCCTGATCGCCGGTGAAGATCGCGTCCGCCGCCTCCCACTCGCTTTCCGGCCTGCGCGGCGCCCACATCGCCTGGGGCTCGGGGCGCACGACGGTGACGCGGCCATAGCGCTCCAGCTTCCGGCCGTGGCCGGAATCCAGCAGCGCGTAGTCGCGCCAGGGCGGACTGACCAGAACCGTCAGAGAGCTTGGAGGCTGAGCGGCCGATGGCGCGGAGTGCGGTGGCGAATGTGCAGGCATGGGCTCCTCTTAGCACCCTGCTTCGTCCGATGCAGCACCCTGAGGGCAAGCACCGGCGCGCTATTGCGACAGATTGGGCTACGCGGCAAGGTACGCCCACTGTCGGCAGCTCGCCGGCACTGACAATCATCCTGCCCTTATCGGGCGAACAGGCCAGGAGAATCCGTCCATGGAAATGACAGGGGAATATCGCATTCCCGCCAGTCGCGAGACTGTCTGGGAGGCCCTGAACGACCCTGAAATCCTGAAGGCGTGCATTCCCGGTTGCCAGTCCCTCGAAAAGACGGCCGACGACGCGATGTCGGCGGTCGTTCAAGCGAAGGTCGGCCCGGTGAAGGCGACCTTCAACGGCAACGTGACCCTGCAGAACCTGAACCCGCCGACGAGCTACACCATCGCCGGCGAAGGCAAGGGCGGCGTCGCCGGCTTCGCCAAGGGCTCGGCCGACGTGAATCTCGCCGAGCACGAGGGCGAGACGCTCCTGAGCTACACCGTCTCGGCCCAGGTCGGCGGCAAGCTCGCGCAGCTGGGATCGCGGCTGATCGATTCCACGGCGAAGAAATATGCCGAGGAATTCTTCTCCTGCCTGTCGGAGAAGGTCGCGGGCAAGCAGCCGGAGGGAGGCTCCGCGGCCGGTGCGGATGCGGCAGCTCCCAAGGCGGCCGCCGCGGCGCCGGAGACGAAGCCCGCCGAAGCCGCCCCCGCCGAGGCGGAGCCGGAACAGAAGCCGGAGAGCGAGCACCACGAATCGACCTTCTCGGAGATCGAGCACGAGGTCGAGGAACGCTTCCACGAGGCGGAAGAGCGGCTCGAGACCGAGGCCGGACGGGGCACACTCGGCGGTCCGTGGATGTGGGGTCTGATCGCCTTTGCGATCGTCATCGTCCTTCTGCTAATTTTTAATTGATGACGTTCCAAATCGCGTCACACTAGGCGCGCTAGGGTCGCTCTCCACGGCGGGAGCGACCCGTCACGAATGAGAGGGAGGACTGCGGATGACCACCGTTTCCATGACCGTCAACGGACGTAGCGTTTCCGGCGACGTCGAGGATCGCACCTTGCTCGTGTCCTTCCTCAGGGAGACGCTGGGACTGACCGGCACCCATGTCGGCTGCGACACGACCCAGTGCGGCGCGTGCGTCGTGCACATGAACGGCGAGGCCGTGAAGGCCTGCACCTTGCTCGTCGGCCAGGCCGACGGCACCGAGATCACCACCATCGAGGGCCTTGCCAAGGGCGACGAGCTGCATCCGATGCAGGCGGCCTTCCGCGAGCATCACGGCCTGCAGTGCGGCTTCTGCACGCCCGGCATGATCATGATGGGCGTCGATATCGTGCGCCGCTACGGCTCGGATCTCGACGAGCAGACGATCCGGCACGAGCTGGAAGGCAACATCTGCCGCTGCACCGGCTACCACAACATCGTCAAGGCGATCGAGGCGGTGGCGCATTCGTCGGGGGTCGCTCAAGCCGCGGAATAAGCGGCGCGACAACCGACTGAGGGAAATGCACGCATAACGGGAGGAACGTGGCATGGGTGCAGAAGGTTTCGGCGCACGGCTGATGCGCAAGGAAGACCGCCGGTTCGTGACCGGTCGGGGACGCTACACCGACGATATCGGCCTGAAGGACATGACCCACGGCGTCTTCGTGCGTTCGCCGCACGCCCACGCCAAGATCCGCTCCATCGATACCTCCGAAGCGGAGAAGATGCCGGGCGTGGTGGGCGTGCTGACCGGCCATGACCTGGCCGCCGACAAGCTGGGCGGACTGATCTGCGGCTGGATGATCCACTCCAAGGACGGCTCGCCGATGAAGGCCGGCGCCCATCCCGCGCTTGCCGCCGACACGGTGCGCTATGTGGGCGATGCGGTCGCCATCGTGATCGCCGAGACCCGGGACCAGGCGCGCGACGCCGCCGAGGCGGTCGCCGTCGACTACGAGGAACTGCCGGCCGTGATCGACCCGGCCAAGGCGATGGACTCCGGCGCGCCGCAGATCCATCCGGAAGCCGAGAGCAACCTGATCTACGACTGGACCATCGGCGACGAGGAGGCGACCAACGCGCAGTTCTCGAACGCCGCGCACGTCACCTCCATCGACCTGATCAACAACCGGCTCGTGCCGAACGCCATGGAGCCCCGGGCGGCGATCGGCTCCTACGATCCGGCGGAAGAGCACTTCACCCTCTACAACACCAGCCAGAACCCGCACGTGGCGCGTCTGGTGCTGTCGGCCTTCGTGGGCGTCGCGCCGGAGCACAAGCTGCGCGTGATCGCGCCAGACGTGGGCGGCGGCTTCGGCTCCAAGATCTTCATCTATCCGGAAGAGACGACCTGTCTGTGGGCCTCCAAGAAGATCGGCGGGCGGCCGGTCAAATGGGTGGCCGACCGGACCGAGGCGTTCCTGACAGACGCCCACGGCCGCGACCACGTGACCAAGGCGGAGCTGGCGCTCGACGCCGAGCACAGGATCCTCGGCCTCCGGGTCCGCACGATCGCGAATCTCGGCGCCTACATGTCGACCTTCTCCTCGTCGGTGCCGACCTATCTCTACGCGACGCTGCTGTCCGGCCAGTACGCCATCCCGCAGATCTTCGCGGAGGTGCTGGCGGTCTACACCAACACCACTCCGGTCGACGCCTATCGCGGTGCCGGCCGGCCGGAGGCGACCTTCGTGGTGGAGCGGCTGATGGAGACGGCGGCGCGCGAGGTGGGTCTCGACCCGGCCGAGTTCCGCCGCAAGAACTTCGTGCGCTCCTTCCCGCACCAGACGCCGGTCATCATGGCCTATGACGCCGGCGACTACGAGGCGAGCCTTTCGGCCGCGCTCGAGGCAGCCGACTATGCCGGCTTCCCGGCGCGCAAGGCGGAAGCGGAAAGCCGCGGCAAAAAGCGCGGCATCGGGCTGTCCTGCTATATCGAGGCCTGCGGCATCGCCCCGTCCCAGGCGGTCGGCTCGCTCGGCGCCGGCGTGGGCCTGTGGGAATCGGCGGAGGTGCGGGTCAATCCGGTCGGCACCATCGAGGTTCTCACTGGCACCCACAGCCACGGCCAGAGCCACGAGACCACCTTCGCCCAGATCATCAACGACCGCTTCGGCGTGCCGACCGACACCGTGTCGATCGTCCACGGCGACACCGACAAGGTGCAGTTCGGCATGGGCACCTACGGCTCGCGCTCGGCGGCGGTCGGCCTGTCGGCGGTCTACAAGGCGCTCGACAAGGTGGAGGCCAAGGCCAAGAAGATCGCCGCCCATCTGATGGAGGCCTCGGAGGACGACATCGTCCTGGAGAACGGCACCTTCCAGGTGGCCGGCACCGACAAGACGCTGGGCTTCCACGAGGTGGCGCTCGCCGCCTACACCGCGCACAACCTGCCGGAAGGCATGGAGCCGGGCCTGAAGGAGACCTCCTTCTACGACCCGACCAACTTCACCTTCCCGGCCGGCTCCTATGTGTGCGAGGTCGAGATCGATCCCGACACCGGCAAGACGACCATCGTGCAGTTCGTCGCCGCCGACGATTTCGGGCGCATCATCAACCCGATGATCGTGGAGGGGCAGGTCCATGGCGGGCTTGCCCAGGGGATCGGCCAGGCGCTGCTGGAAGGCTGCGTCTACGAGGCCGACACCGGCCAGCTCATCACCGCCTCGTTCCAGGACTACTGCATGCCGCGGGCCGACGATCTGCCGTCGTTCAAGGTGATGACGACGGAGACGGTCTGCCCGGGCAATCCGCTCGGGGTGAAGGGCTGCGGCGAGGCCGGCGCGATCGGCTCGCCCCCTGCCCTCATCAACGCGCTGACCGACGCGCTCGGCACCAACGAGCTGTCGATGCCGGCTTCCCCGGAAAAGGTCTGGCGGGCGCTGCGCAGCGCAAGCTCGGCCGCCGCTGCTTAACTCGCAAGGAAGAGACGCATGTACGCGACGCACTACCACAGAGCGACTTCCCTCGATGAGGCCGTCTCCAAGCTCGGCGGGGCGGAAGACGGCAAGTTCCTGGGCGGCGGGCAGACCCTGCTCGCCACCATGAAGCAGCGGCTCGCCGCGCCGAGCGACATCGTCGACGTCACCCGGATTCCCGAGCTTTCGGGAATTTCGCGGGAGGGCGATCAGGTGGTGATCGGGGCGGCGACCACCCATCACAAGGTCAACACCTCTGCCGAGGTGAAGCAGGCCATCCCGGCCCTCGCCACGCTTGCCGGCCTGATCGGCGACCCGGCCGTGCGCAACATGGGCACGATCGGCGGCTCGATCGCCAACAACGATCCGGCCGCCGACTATCCGGCCGGACTTCTCGGCCTCAACGCGACCGTCCACACCAACAAGCGGGCGCTTTCCGCCGACGAGTTCTTCGCGGGCATGTTCGAGACCGCGCTGGAGGACGACGAGATCGTGGTGAAGGTGTCTTTCCCGATCCCCGAGAAGGCGGCCTACGAGAAGTTCCCGAACCCGGCCTCCCGCTACGCCATGTGCGGCGTGATGGCGGCGAAGCTGAAGGACGGATCGGTGCGCGTGGCCGTCACCGGCGCCGGTGCGGACGGCGTGTTCCGGGTGCCGGAGATGGAGCAGGCCCTGTCGTCCAACTGGTCGCCGGACGCGGTGGCGGGCATCACGGTCTCCGCCAACGACATGATGGGCGACCTGCACGGCTCGGCGGAATACCGGGCCCACCTGGTCACCGTCATGGCCAAGCGCGCGGTCGCCGCGGCGGGGTAAGACCCGGCCGGCTTGTTTGCCTTAGGTTTGACAGACCACATTGCCCCTTCCCGAGCCATCGGGAGGGGGTTTTTCTTGCCCGGTGGCCCCGGTCCACGCGACATCCCCACCAGAGGCACGTGCCCGGCTCAGCAACGGCTCAGCAACGGCTCATCCGCGCGACATCCCGTGTCGCCCTGGACTCCCGCTTTCGCGGGAGTGAGCGGAGAATTTGGCCGGCGTTGCTTTCCTTCTCCGCAACGCCCGGGCGGAAAACCGCAAGAGCACTTTTCCTGGCGTTGCGGGTCAGCGCGCGACCGCGCGCCGGCCGGTCAGGCCGCCCTCGCGGAGCGGTGAGCGCAGCGAACACGCGTGAGCGATAAAGACTCTCTCAACGCAACGCCGGACGCGAAACCGGTTCCCACTTTCGCTGGCGTTGCTTTCCTTCTCCGCAACGCCCGGGCGGAAAACCGCAAGAGCACTTTTCCTGGCGTTGCTCAGAGATCCTCGACCGTGACCACCGTGAAGGTGTGCATGTCGCCGTCATCGTCGCGGATGGAGACGTACTCGCCCGGCACGAAGGGATGCTCGGCGAAGCGGTAACCGCCCTCGTCGTCCTCGTCGCCCTCGAGGTCGTAGTGGAACGCCCAGCGCCCGCCCGGCCCGTGCACCAGATGGCCGATGTCCCATTCCTCGTCGCCCCAGAAGCGGCGCACCCGGCACTTGTCGCGCAGCTTCTTCCAGGCTGCGGCGTCGATGTGGCCGGTGTCGTCCAGGGGCGCGACGAACTCGTAGCCGTGGCGGTTGGAGCCGTTCGGATAGTCCTTGGAGCGCGCCAGGTTCAGCCGGATCTTCTTCAGGTCTTCGCTCATCTGTTTCCTCTTCGCGCCAATTTTTCCGAACGCGTCGCGTCGCCGCTGCGTTGTGCCCACCCTGACCACAAGAGAGCAACGGACATTGACGCGCGTCAATTCCGGCTCACACATCACGGGTGTTTGGTAGCGGGGAGCGCGGGAGAAGTCATGATGGACGCCAACGCCGCAGGCGACAGCAGCCAGGACGCGGTGGTCGCGTTCCTGGAGGATCCGGCGACCCATGGCGGCGCGGCGCCGAAGCGGATCGACACCCATGCGGCCATGGTCTTTCTGGCCGGCGACGATGTCTACAAGATCAAGCGCGCCGTCCGGTACCCCTATCTCGATTTTTCCACCCTGGACCGCCGCAAGGCCGCCTGCCGGCGGGAACTGGAGGTCAACCGCGCCTATGCCGGCGAGATCTATCACGGGCTGATCCCCATCACCCGGGACGGGGACGGCGCGCTGTCGATCGACGGCGACGGCGAGCCGGTCGAATGGGCCGTGCACATGCGCCGGTTCGACGAAGGCGCGACGCTCGACCATGTGATCACGGAGGGGCCCCTGCCCCCTGAAACCCTCGATGCCCTGGGCGACCGGCTGGTGGAGGCCCACGCCGACGCTCCGCGCCGCGACGGGGCGCGCTGGATCGCGGACCTGGAAAGCTATCTCGACGACAACGCCGCGTCGTTCGCCGCCGCCCCCGACCTGTTTCCGCCCGAGGCCGCCCGCCGGCTGAACCGGGAAGCCTGGGGGCAGCTCGCCCTTCTGCGGCCGTTGCTGCGCCGGCGCGACGCCGAAGGCCGGATCCGGCTCCTGCACGGTGACTGCCATCTCGGCAACATCGCCATGATCGACGGCGCGCCGCGCTTCTTCGACGCGATCGAGTTCGACGACCGGATCGCCACCGGCGACGTGCTCTACGACCTCGCCTTCCTGGTGATGGATCTGTGGCGGCGCGGCCATCGGGCGGACGCATCGCGGGTGTTCAACCGCTACGTGACCGTCCATGGCGACCGCAGCGACTTTTCGGCGCTGGCCGCCTTCCCGTTCTTCCTGATGATGCGGGCGGCGATCCGGGCCAAGGTCACGGCCGCCCGGCTGCGCTTTCTGGAGGGCGACGCGCGCGAGGCCGCGGCCGCCGACGCCCGCGACGCGTTCGCCCATGCCTGCGCCTTCCTGGAGCCGGACGCGGCCCGGGCGGTGGCCGTCGGCGGCCTGTCGGGGACGGGCAAGACCACGCTGGCGCGCCGTCTCGCGCCGGACATCGGCCGCGCGCCCGGCGCCGTCCATCTGCGCTCCGACGTAATCCGCAAGCGCCGGGCGGGCGTGGGCCTCACCGAACGGCTGCCAAAGGGGGCCTACACGAAGGAGGCGTCGGCCGCCGTCTATGACGACCTCCTGGACCAGGGCCGGATCGCGCTCGGTTCCGGTCAGTCGGTGGTGCTGGATGCGGTCTTTGCCGCGCCGGAGGAACGCGGCGCCGCGGAGCGCATGGCCCGGGAGGCGGGCGTCGGCTTCGCCGGCATCTGGCTGGAGGCGGCGCCGGCGACGCTTGAGGACCGGGTGACCACCCGCACCGGCGATGCCTCGGACGCGGATGCCGACGTGATCCGCACGCAGGCGGAGTACGATCTCGGCACCATCGGCTGGCAGCACATAGATGCCGGCGGCGGCCCGGACGAGGCATGCGGCGCGGCTCTTGCAGCGCTTGAGGCGGGCGACGGAGACAGGGACGGATAGAAGGAGCCGGACGTGACCGAGCTCACCGGCATCAAGGGCGTTCTCATCGATCTGGGCGGCGTGGTCTATTCCGGCGACACGCCGATCGCCGGGGCCGCGGAGGCGCTGGCCCGCCTCAACGAAGCCGGCCTGCCCTACCGCTTTCTGACGAACACCACGAGCCAGCCGATCTCCGGCATCCTGGCGAAGCTGAACAAGCTCGGGATCGAGGCGGAGCGCGGAGACCTGTTCACCCCCTCGCTCGCCGCCCGCTCCTATCTGGAAACGCACGACCTCGCCCCGCACTTTCTCGTCGCGCCGGCTCTGATGGAGGACTTCGAGGGCATCGCCCCCGGCGGATCTGAAGCGGTCGTGATCGGCGACGCCCGGGACGGCTTCACCTACGACAGCCTCACCGACGCGTTCCGCCGCATTCTGGACGGAGCGGCCTTCGTCGCGCTGGCCAGCAACCGCTCCTATGTGGGAAGCGACGGGCGGCCGTGCCTCGACGTAGGCGCGTTCGTGGCCGCGCTCCAGTACGCCACGCGCACCGACCCCGTGGTGCTCGGCAAGCCGTCGGCCGACTTCTTCCATCTCGCCGCCGCCGACATGGAGCTGGAGCCGGCCGAGGTCGTCATGATCGGCGACGACTACGAGTTCGATGCGCTGGCCGCAATCGAGGCGGGGCTTTCGGCCATCTACGTGCGGTCCGGCAAGGCGCCGCCGGAGGAAACCGACGCCGGCGGGGCTTCTCCGACCGCCATCCGCGACGATCTCGCCGCCGCGGTGGAGCACATCCTGACGGGCAAGTGAACGCTCGGCCGGGAGCGTCACACCCTGCCCGACCAGAACCTTCGCGCATGCTTCCGCTCGCCCGGGTGGCATGCTATTCGCCAGTGGAGCCTTTGCCGCGCAGCATGAGACGTCCGAGCGCGACATGCTCCAGGGGAAACCGCCCGAAGGCGGCGCAGCGTGGGAGGAGACTACCTGTGAAGGAAATACTCGGCGAGCTCGAAGCCCGACGTGCCGTTGCCCGACTGGGAGGCGGCGAAGCGCGGATCGAGGCCCAGCACAAGCGCGGCAAGCTGACCGCGCGGGAACGGCTCGAGATCCTTCTGGACGAGAACTCCTTCGAGGAGTTCGACATGTTCGTCGAGCATCGCTGCACCGACTTCGGCATGGACCAGACGAAATATCCCGGCGACGGCGTCGTCACCGGCTGGGGCACCATCAACGGGCGCACGGTCTACGTCTTCGCCAAGGACTTTACCGTGTTCGGCGGCTCGCTGTCGGAAACCCACGCCCAGAAGATCGTGAAGATCCAGGACATGGCCGTGCGCAACCGCGTGCCGGTCATCGGCCTGTTCGACGCCGGCGGCGCACGCATCCAGGAAGGCGTGGCGGCGCTCGGCGGCTACGGCGAGGTGTTCCAGCGCAACGTGCTGGCCTCCGGCGTGATCCCGCAGATCTCCGTCATCATGGGGCCGTGCGCGGGCGGCGACGTCTACGCGCCGGCGATGACCGATTTCATCTTCATGGTGCGCAACACGAGCTACATGTTCGTGACCGGGCCGGACGTGGTGAAGACCGTCACCAACGAGACGGTGACGGCGGAGGAGCTGGGCGGCGCCTCGATCCACACAACCAAGTCGTCCATTGCCGACGGCGCCTACGACAACGACGTGGACACGCTCCTGCAGGTGCGCCGTCTGGTCGACCTCCTGCCGGCCTCCAACGTGGCCGAAATCCCGGAGCTCGACTGCTACGACGACCCGGAGCGATCGGAACACTCGCTCGACCGGCTGATTCCGGAAAACCCGAACAAGCCCTACGACATGAAGGAGCTGATCGGGAAGGTCGTCGACGAGGGCGATTTCTTCGAGATCCAGGAGAGCTTCGCCAAGAACATCCTGATCGGCTTCGGCCGGATGGAGGGCCGGACCGTAGGCATCGTCGCCAACCAGCCGATGGTGCTGGCCGGCGTGCTCGACATCGACGCCAGCCGCAAGGCGGCGCGGTTCGTGCGGTTCTGCGACGCCTTCTCCATTCCGATCGTCACCTTCGTGGACGTGCCGGGCTTCCTGCCGGGAACCGACCAGGAATATGGCGGCCTGATCAAGCACGGCGCGAAGCTGCTGTTCGCCTATGCCGAGGCGACGGTGCCGAAGGTCACCTGCATCACCCGCAAGGCTTATGGCGGCGCCTACGACGTGATGGCGTCGAAGCACCTGCGCGGCGACGTGAACTATGCCTGGCCGACGGCGGAGATCGCGGTGATGGGGCCGAAGGGCGCGGCGGAGATCCTCTACCGCTCCGAACTCTCCGACGCCGACAAGATCGCCGCGCGCATCGCCGACTACGAGACCCGGTTCGCCAACCCGTTCGTGGCCGCCGAGCGCGGCTATATCGACGAGGTGATCATGCCGCACTCGACCCGGCGTCGCGTCACCCGGGCGCTGCGGCTCCTGCGCAACAAGACGCTGGAAAACCCCTGGAAGAAGCACGACAACATCCCGCTCTGACCGGGCGGGGTGTCCGACGGTTCGGGACCTGCCACATGGCCGTCAAACGCATCGTCACCAACATCGCGACCACGGACCCGGAGGCCGCGCGCGCCTTCTACGGCGACCTTCTCGGCATGCCCGTGGTGATGGACATGGGCTGGATCGTGACGTTTGCAAGCGATGCCGAAATGCGTCCGCAGCTCAGCGTCATGTCCGAAGGCGGCTCCGGCACCCCGGTGCCGGACCTCTCCATCGAGGTGGACGACCTCGAGGCCGTGCACGAGCGGCTGGCGACCGCCGGCGTCGCAATCGAGTACGGCCCCGTCGACGAGCCGTGGGGCGTCCGCCGCTTCTTCGTGCGCGATCCGTTCGGCCGGCTCGTCAACATCCTGGTTCACGCCTAGTACGGTCCGCTCGGGGGCTCCCATCTGGGCGAGACGTACCGGCCGGAGCGTCCACGCCTCGACCGCATCCAGTTCGTTGAGGCCAAGTCAGTCAAAACGGCACATGTTTTGAGGGCGTGTCGCAGGCGGGCGGCGCGACTTTCTGATAAGGACGGTCGGAACCCGATCCGGCCGCAGGCGTATCTCTCCGGCCGCCCTCTCCCGGACCCGTGACCCATGAAGCGCCTCGCCTTCCTCGCGCTGGGCTACCTGCTGCTCGCGCTCGCGTTCGCGGGCGTGGTGCTGCCGGTCCTGCCGACGACCCCGTTCGTGCTGGCGGCGGCGGCGTGCTTCGCGCGCTCCTCGCCCCGGCTGGAGGCATGGCTGCTGGCCCACCCTCAGCTCGGCCCCGCCCTGGTCGACTGGCGCGCCCACGGCGCCATCCCGAGCCGGGCCAAGCGCTTCGCCTATGCGGGCATGACCGCGGGCTACGCGATCTTCTTCTTCACCGTGCGGCCGGGCTGGCTGCTCGCGGTTCTGGTCGGCGCGCTGATGGCGTTCGGCGCCGGCTTCGTCGCGAGCCGGCCGAGCGGCCCGCCGCCGCCTTCCGAAGATCCGGAAGACGAGATCTGAGATCCAGTCAGAACGTCCGGTCGACGTGCAGATAGGTCGACATGTGCTGGGCGTCGCCGATCGCCGCATCGTCGTGGTCCAGATACTGGTACTCGGTGCCGAAACCGATGATCAGATCCTTGACCGGCTCGAAGCCGATCTGGGCCTGAACGTCGATCTGGCTGAAATCGGCGCTGCTGGCGCCGCCCGTCGCCCGGGCAATCGTGCCGTCCTCGAACCGGGACCAGCCGGTCTGGACCGCGAACTGAGCCGGCCCGACGTCGAACGCGGTTCCGAAGGATAGCGAATAGGCGGTCGTGAGGTCCAGGTCGCCGGAGGCCGGATCGTAGGCGGCGTCGTAGGCGAGCGTGCCCTGAACCGGAAGACTGTACCAGCTTGAGTGGACGTAGGAGGCCGCGCCCCTGGCATAGGCGCCGGTGCCGACGAGCATCACACCGTGCGGAAGGTCGGCGGTGAAGGCGCCGGCCAGGGCCCAGCCGACACCGCCGGAGGGCGTCACGCCGTCACTGCCGGCAGCGTCGTTGTAGGCGGCGTAGACCTGATGGGCCGCGGCGGTCACCTGGGCACTGCCCCAGGCGCCGGTCGTCTTCAAGCGGCCGACCGCATCGGGCCACTTCGTGCCGCCGTAGCCGTCGTCGCCGGCGAACGCGATCTCGTCCGGATAGATCCTGCCCGCCGCCGGCAGCCCCATATAGGGATAGAGGGCTATCCCGAGTTGGCGGGTGGCGGCGTCTTCGACCGAGACAGTGGCGGAAAACCGCTCCGAAAACGTCGCCGTGTAGGACGCCTGATTGATCTTCGTGTCCGACATGGCGGGGGTGTAGACCTCCGCCCAGGTCGTGTAGTTGGCCGCATCGAAGACCGATTCGTTGCGCCCGAAGGTGAACCCGCCCCACTGGATGAAGGCGTAGTCGACCCCCAGCTCGTTGTCCTCGTCCACGTCGTTGACCGCATAGAACTCGAACGTGGTGGTCAGGGGACCGAAGTCGGTGTCGGTGTAGGAATAGGCGTAGAGCTTGCTCTTCACATAGAGGTTGCCGCTGTCAGCGGACCGCCAGCGCGCCTCCGCGTCGCCGCTCGACCAGTTCACGATGTAGTCGATGTCGATCTCGCCGGCGAGGCGGACGCAGGTCTCCGTGCCCGGCAGGTAGTAGTATCCCTCGCCGGCCGCGCCGCAGACGCGAACGTAATCCACTGCCGGAGGGGCCGGCGGCAGATCGGCCCCAGCGGCTCCGCCGGCGCCGGCCAGAATGAGCCCGGCCGCACCCGCCAGGGTGCCTGCTCCCCCCCGGAACGCTGCCCGCGTCCAAACAAACCCGACAGACCGTTGCATGGATGCCCCCCTGCTCCAGCGCCCGACCCGGATCGACCAGCCCCACTGTCTTGAGACGGGCGGGCGCACGCGTCGATCATATACGGGAGAGGATCGGCTGCACCAGCCGGCTCGCCGACGCACGCACAGGTGAGATCAGGGGGCGAAACCGTTCCGACAGGGTGCTGTATCGGGCCGCCGACCGATCGCGGCGGCCGGGCGGCGCGTCCGGTCAGATGCCGACGTAGCGGTCGACGAGTTCGGCGTCCGCCGCCAGTTCCGCCCCGGTGCCGCTCCAGACGGTCACGCCCTTCTCGAGGATGTGGTGGCGGTCGGCGAGGCGTTTGAGGACGCCGATGTTCTTGTCGATCAGCAGGATCGACTGGCCTTCCCGCTTCAGGCTGGCCACGCACTTCCAGATCTCCGTGCGGATCACCGGGGCGAGGCCTTCGGTGGCCTCGTCGAGGATCAGGAGACGCGGATTGGTCATCAGGGCGCGCCCGATCACCAGCATCTGCTGCTCGCCACCCGAAAGGGTTCCGGCGCGCTGGTCGGCGCGTTCCCGCAGTCGCGGAAACATCTCATAGACCCGCTCCAGCGTCCACGGATCGGAGCGCTTGAGCCGATTCGACGCGGTCGCGACGAGGTTCTCGCGAACGGTCAGCGTCGGAAAGGCCTGGCGGCCCTCCGGCACGAGGCCGACGCCCCGGCGCGCGACCGATTCCGGCACGGCGCCGCGGATGTTGGTGCCGGCGAAGCTGACCTCGCCGTCGAGCACGCGGCAGGCGCCCATGATGGCGCGGACCGTCGTGGTCTTGCCCATGCCGTTGCGGCCCAGAAGCGTGGCGACCTCCCCCTCGCCGATCGACAGACCGACGTCGAACAGGACCTGGGTCGAGCCGTAGGCGGCCTGCAGGTTCGATACCGTCAGCACGCGAGCTCTCCTTCCCCGAGTTCGTCGCTGGCCCCGAGATAGGCTTCGCGCACCTCGTCGCTGGCGCGGATCTCGTCCGGCGTGCCGCTGGCGATGACGCGCCCGTAGACGAGCACCGAGATCCGGTCGGCCAGCGCGAAGACGGCGTCCATGTCGTGCTCCACCAGGAGCATGCCGACCTCCTGCTTGAGGCCGTCGAGCGTCTTGATCATGGCGGCGCTTTCCGCCGGCCCGAGGCCGGCCATCGGCTCGTCCAGGAGCAGCAGGCGCGGCTTGCACGCAAGCGCGACGGCCAGTTCGAGCTGCTTGCGCTCGCCGTGGGAGAGGTTCGCCACGAGGATCCCGGCGCGGTCGGCAAGCCCGACGCGCTCCAGGGCGGCCAGGGCCGGCTCGACGAGCGACCGGTCGCTGCGGGCGTCCTTGATGAAGTGGAAGCTGTGGCCGCTGCCCACCTGGACGGCGATCGCCACGTTCTCCAGGACGGTATAGTCCGGCAGAAGGCAGGTGACCTGAAAGGACCGGGCCAGTCCGAGCTTGACCCGGTCGGCCACGCTGACCTCGTCGATCGGCTTTCCGTCGATGGAGATGGTGCCGTGATCGTGGGTGAGCTCGCCGCAGAGCTGGGCGATGAGCGTGGTCTTGCCGGCGCCGTTAGGCCCTATCAACGCATGGATCTCGCGCGGATAGACATCCAGATCCACGTGGTCGGTCGCCACGAGACCGCCGAAGCTCTTCACGAGCCCCTGCACGGAGAGGATGGGGTTGCTCATCGGCGTTTCCCTCCGATCCGCTCAAGCAGACCCTGCACGCCGCCGTGGGTGAACAGCACCACGAACAGGAGGATGATGCCGAGCGGGAACTGCCAGTTCGCCGTCCACGACGCCAGCACCGATTCCAGGACGATGAAGACCGCCGCCCCGATGAACGGTCCGGCAAGTGTGCCCACCCCGCCGAGGATGACCATGATCATCAGTTCGCCCGACTTGGTCCAGGCCAGCATGTCGGGGCTGGCGAAGCGCAGGAAGTTGGCCATCAGGGCGCCCGCGATGCCGGCGCCGATGCCCGACAGGATGAAGCCCACCAGCTTGTAGCGGTAGGTGTCCAGACCGACGGCGCCCATGCGGCGCTCGCTCTGGCGGATGCCGACCAGGGCGAAGCCGAAGCGGGAGCGGACGATCCGCCAGATGGCGATGAAGACCAGCGTCGCGACCCCGAGGCACAGATAGTACATGGTCGTCCGGTCGCGCAGATTGAGCCCGAAGAACTCGTTGGTCCGCCGGATGATGAGGCCGTCGTCGCCGCCGTAGGTCTCCAGCGAGACGAACAGGAAGAACACCATCTGGGCGAAGGCGAGCGTGATCATGATGAACTGCACGCCCGAGGTGCGCAGCGACAGCGCGCCGATGATGGCGGCGAAGATGCCCGAGACCAGGATGGCGACGGGAATCGTCACCAGAAGATGGTTGGAGCCGGGAATGATGCCCAGGAAGGGCTCTCCGGTCCCGTGGTGGTAGGCGAGTATCCCGACCACATAGCCGCCGATCCCGAAGAAGGCGGCATGGCCGAACGAGATCATGCCGCCGTAGCCGAGCGCGAGGTTCAGGCTCGCCGCGGCGATGCCGTAGATCAGCGCACGCGTCGCCAGCGACGTGAAGGCCCGCCCGCCGACATATTCGGCGAGATAGGGCAGCGCCAGCAGGAACGCGGCCAGGAGCAGAAGGAGAACGATCTTGACGGATTTGGTCATGGGTACGGTCCGGCCACTCAGTTGTTTGGCGCAAACAGGCCTTTGGGCCGGATGAGAAGGACGATCGCCATCAACAGGTAGATGCCCATCGACGACAGGCCGGCCGCCGCCGTATCGGCTTCCGGGCCGACCATGATCTCGCGGAAGAGGCCGGGAAGATACGAGCGCAGCATCGTGTCGACGACGCCGACCAGGAGACTCGCGAAGAAGGCACCACGGATCGAACCGACCCCGCCGATCACGACCACGACGAAGGTGGTGATCAGGATCTGCTCGCCCATGCCGACCTGAACGGCGAGGATCGGGCTCGTCATGAACCCGGCGAAGCCGGCCAGCAGCGCGCCGAGGCCGAACACCAGCGTATAGAGGAGCCCGATCGGGACGCCCAGGGCGCGCACCATCTCGCGGTTGGTCGAGCCGGCCCTGACCAGCATGCCGAGCCGGGTATGGTTGATCAGCCCGTAGAGGCCGACGGCGACGGCCAGACCGGCAACGATGATGGCGATCCGGTAGACCGGATAGATCAGGCCCGGAAGGAGTTCCACGGAGCCGGAGAACATCTCGGGCGTCGCCACGAACAGGGGCTGCAGGCCGAAGAGCATGCTGACCCCCTGGTTGAACAGCAGGATCAGGGCAAACGTCGCCAGCACCTGGTCCAGATGGTCGCGCTCGTAGAGCCGGCGGATGACGAAATATTCGATCAGGACACCGGTGGCCGCGGCGGCGGCGATCGCGGCCGGGATCCCGATGAAGAAGGACCCGGTTTCCAGGAACACGTAGCTGCCGACATAGGCGCCGACCATGTAGATCGACCCGTGCGCCAGGTTGATGACGCCCATGATGCCGAAAATGAGCGTCAGCCCGGCGGCCATCAGGAAGAGGGTCACACCAAGCTGGAGGCCGTTGAGCAACTGCTCGAGAAACAACGTCATGGGCGGAGCGGAACCTCGCGGGCGGCCATCGAAGCTTCAGGAAGGAACCGGCGGCGACGGGCGCCGCCGCCGGACGACTGACAGAGCCGTTCTTACATCTGGCACTGATCGGAGTAGGCGTCGCCGTGATCTTCGAGGATGACCTCGTTGGTCTTCAGCATCGGCATGCCATCCTCGCCGGCCACGACGTCGATCGAGTACCAGTCCTGGATCGGATGCTGGTTCGGACCGAACTCGAAGTCGCCACGCACGGAGGAGAAGTCGGCCTTGCGCAGCGCCTCGCGGAAGGCGTCGATGTCGCTCACGTCACCGCCGGTGGCTTCCAGGGCGGAGGCGATCAGAAGCGCCGTGTCATAGCCCTGGCTGGCGTAGAAGGTGACCGGCTGGTCGTAGGTCTCTTCCCACTTGGACATGAACGTCTTGTTGGCTTCGTTGTCGAAGTCCGGCGCCCAGTGGGCCGAGCCCTTGATGCCGATGGCGGCATCGCCGAGGGCCTCGAGGATCACGCCGTCCATGGACGGCTCGGACACGACCATCGGAACCTCGCCCAGAAGGCCGGCCTGCTGGTACTGGCGCATGAAGGCGATGCCCATGCCGCCCGGCTGGAACTGGAACACCACGTCCGGATCGGCGTCGCGGATCTGCGCCATTTCGGCGGCGAAGTCGGTCTGGCCGAGCTGGGTGTAGAGTTCGCCGACGATCTCACCGTCGAACATCCGCTTGAAGCCGGTGATGGCGTCCTTGCCGGCCTGATAGTTCGGCGCCAGCACGAAGGCCTTCTCGAAGCCGAGATTCTTGGCGTTCTCGCCCGCTGCCTCGTGCAGGCTGTCGTTCTGCCAGGCCACGACGAAGTAGTTCTCGTTGCAGCCTTCGCCGGCGAAGACGGACGGCGCTGCGTTCGGGCTCACATAGATCGCGTCGGCGTCGAGGATGTCCGGCACGGTGGCGCCGGCGATGTTGGAGAACACGATGCCGGTGAACAGCTTGATGTCCTCGTCATAGAGCATCCGGTCGGCGATCTGACGGCCGTTGGCCGGCTTGAAGCCGTCGTCCTCGGCCACGAGCTCCACCGGCACGCCGCCGAGCTTGCCGTCCTCCACGGCCAGCCTGAAGCCGTCCAGGATCTGGTTGCCGAGATAGCCGGCCGGACCCGACAGCGTGGTGATGAACCCGATCTTCACCGGATCCTGTGCCGCAGCCGGTGCCACCGCGAAGGCGCACAGCGACAGCGTTGCGCAAAGCGTCTTGAATTTCATCGGTCTGGTTTCCCTCTCTGTTTTTTGTCCTCAACCGAGGACACCGGCCGGACCGTTCGGTCGGACCGGCAAAAGACGATCGCGTTACGCCATCGTCGATCTCGAAGTGTCCGAACACAAGTGTCGGGAAGTGGCAAGGCACAGGCCATCGCGGACGGCCGCCGGTGCGGATGGAAGACCCCTGCCGGCCGATGCAAAGCCCGTGCCGGAGCAGCGAGGGATGCGACGGCCTGCGCCGGGACCGACGATCCCTCCACACCTCAGCGACGCCACCCTCATTCCTCGGTCACTCCCGCCCTCATTCCGGCTTCGCCCCGGCGCCACTCACAACTGCGCCCAGCCCTCGGGCGGTGCCTTGCCCGGGTGGACGGTGCCGCATTTCGGGCAGGTGCGCGCTTTTTCGTCAGCATAGAACGCATCGTAAATCGGCGGCAGGTCCTTCACGAGGTTCTTCACGGAGACCTCGACCCGCTTCACCAGCCCGTTGCACTCGAAGCAGTACCACTCGAACCCGTCAAGCTGGTCCGGCGCGCGCTTCGGCTCCACGACGAGGCCGACGGAGCCTTCCTGGGGCCGCTGCGGCGAGTGGCGCACATGGGGCGGCAACAGGAACACCTCGCCCTGGCGGATCGGCACGTCGTAGAAGTTGCCGTCGTCGACCACCTTGAGAACCATGTCGCCCTCGAGTTGGTAGAAGAACTCCTCCACCGGGTCGTCGTGATAGTCGGTGCGCATGTTCGGACCGCCGACGACCATCACGGTCATGTCGGTGTCCTCGAACACCTTCTGATTGCCGACCGGCGGCTTCAGAAGATGGCGATGCTCGTCGATCCACTTGGGGAAATTGAAGGCCGAAAGCCGTCCCGTCTTCATCCGGTCATCCTCTCCGTCTGGTTGGTCGAGCCGCCCGCGCCGGATGCGGCGTCGGGGCTCGTCTTGAGGCCGCAGGTCTCGAATGCGGACCGCACCTGCGATTTTTCCTCTTCGGTCAGAGAAAGCATGGGTGGGCGGACCGCGCCGCCGACCTGTCCGAGCAGGTCCTGCCAGTATTTCTGCTGGGCGTGGGGCTTTTCGGCCGGACGCGTCGAGCGCAGCGCATGGCGCACCGGATCGAGGCTCGCACTGACCGCCTTCGCCTTCTCCGCTTCACCCGCGAAGGCCAGGTCGGTGTATTCACGCATCCTCAGATCGTGTTTCGTCTGGATCAGATAGGGCGGCGACGAGCACAGATAGAGCTGCCAGCCGAGCTCGAGGATGTTGTCGAGCCATTCCTTCTCCGAGGCGGTCGACACCAGGATCCGGTCGCCGGCGAGCCGGGTGAGCTCGACGTACATGTCGCGCGGCACCGAGTACTTGATGGCAACGACGTTCTCGATGTCGGCGAGCTTGTTGCAGAGTTCCGGGCTCATCAGATAGCCGCTGTCGGGATGGCTCCACAGCGCGATGCCGATGTCGACCTTCTCCGCGATGGTCTTGTAATAGGCCAGCAGCGTCTCGTCCTGGGCCTCGAAGAAGTGCAGCATCGGGGCATGGACGACAATGTAGTCGGCGCCGCCCTCCTGGGCGTGGCGGGCGAGATCGATGACCACGTCCATGTTCTGGTCGGAGCACGACATGATCGTCTGGGCGCGGTCGCCGCAGGCCTCCACGGCCAGGTCGAAGGTGCGCTTGCGCTCGTCGACCGACATGGAGAAGAACTCGCCCTGCTTGCCGGCGATGAAGAAGCCGTCGATCTTCAGGTCTTCGATCCAGTGATCGATGTTGCGGCGGAACCCGTCCTCGTCGATGGCGAGCGTGTCGGTGAACGGCGTCAGAGCCGCCGCCCAGATGCCTGTCATGTTCGCAAAGGCATGGGCCTTCGCGTCTTTCCTGGCGTATTTCATGATGCGTTCCCACCCGTCTGGGTTTCCGGAGCCTGGCGCATGGCGCGCCAGAGCTTCTCACTCGTCAACGGCATTTGCAGATCGTGCGCCCCGAACGGGGCGAGCGCGTCGGCCGCAGCGTTGAACAGGGCTGCCGGCACGCCGATGCAGCCGGCCTCGCCCACCCCCTTGGCGCCCAGCGCATTGGCCTCGGACCGGGTCTCGATCTTGTCGATCTCCACAGGCGGAACATCGTCCGCCCTCGGCATGGCGTAGTCCATGAACGATCCGGTGAGGAGCTGGCCGTCCTCGTCGTAGACGAGCTGCTCGAGGAGCGCCTCGCCAAGCCCCTGGGCCAGACCGCCGACCAGCTGGCCGTGGGCGAGGAGCGGGTTCACCACCACGCCCGCGTCATCGATCCACACGAGCCGTTCGGTCGTCATCACGCCGGTGTCGGGATCGATCGCCACCATGGCGAGGCAGCAGCCGCTCGCCCACGCCTCATCGTCGGCGTGGTAGATGGTTTCGGCCGCCAGCGCCGGCTCCTCCGGCTCTCCGACGCCGCCGAGCATGGCGCCGGCGAGATCCGCGAGCGACATGGACGCGCCGGCAGATCCCTCGACGAACAGGCGGCCCGGCCGGAAACGGACCTGCCCGGGCTCGCACTGGAGGAAACCGGCCGCGGCTTCGGCGATCCGGGCGCGCAGCTGCTCGCTCGCCTTGAGGATCGCGCTGCCGCCGATCGCCGTCGACCGGCTGGCCAGCGCACCAAGCCCGCGCTCGGCATCGTCGGTGTCGCCCTGGCGGATCTCGATCAGTTCGGGATCGGCGTCCAGCGCCTCGGCCACGATCTGGGCAAACGAGGTCTCGCGTCCCTGCCCCTGGCTGCTGGCGCCCGTCACGGCGCGCAGCCGGCCGTCTCGGCACAGGGCGATTTCGGCGCTCTCCCAGCCCTGACCGCAGGGCTCGATGTAGAGCGACAGGCCGATGCCCACCACCTCTCCGTTTTCCCGGCGGCGGCGCTGCTCGGCGCGAAGGTTCGCATAGGCCGTGCGGGCCTCCAGCGTGTCGAGGAGCAGCGCGAAGTCCGAGGCGTCGATGTTCGCGCCGGTCGGTGTGGTCAGCGGAAGGACGTCGGAGGCGATCAGATTGCGCCGACGCACCTCGATCGGGTCGAGGGCGCAGGCGCGTGCGCCCTCGTCCATCAGCCGGTCGAGCAGAAGGGCTGCTTCCGGCCGCCCGGCGCCGCGATAGATGCCGACGGCGGCCCGGTTGGTCATGTGGGCGCGGGACGTCAGGGCGAGGTCGCCGATGGCGTAGGGGCCGGGCAGGATCCGAAGCGCGTTGATCGACGGAACCACGGCGCTGTAGGTCATCCAGTGGCCCTGCTGAAAGACCAGGTCGGCCTTCAGCGCGAGCGCCTTCCCGTCCGCCGAGAAGGCCATCTCGGCCGTCGACGTCGCGCCGCGCCCGTGGCTTGCGGCCAGCATGTCCTCGCCGCGCTGGGCGCACCACTTGACCGGAGCGCCGAGGGCGCGTGCCGCAAAGGCGACCATGACGTCCTCGGGATAGATCGAGGCCTTGCCGCCGAACGCCCCGCCCACATCCGGCGCGATGACGCGCACCGCGTCCAGACCGAGCCCGAGGATACGGGCCAAATCCTCGCGCACCCGGTAGGGCGTCTGGGTCGAGCACCAGGCCGTCAGCCGACCGTCCTCCCAGACCGCGAGCACGGCGCGCGGCTCCATCGGCGTCGGCGCGACCAGCGAATGCTGAAGCCTCACGGCGACCACGTGGTCGGCGCCGGCGAAGGCGGCGTCGGCATCTCCCGCGACCACCGAATTGGCAACCGATTGCGGCCCCTGACCCGGCTCCAGGACCGGCTCCGGATCGACATCGATCTCGATCAGGAGAGCAGCGTCGCGGGCAATCGCTTCGGACGTGGCGACGACGGCGGCCACGGCCTGACCGGCGGCGGACACCCGTTCCCGGGCCAGGACCTCGAAGGGCGCTTCGACGATGGTCTCCGCCAGGGGGTTGATGGCGTTGACACCGAGATCGCCGAGATCGTCCGCGGTGAAGACCGCGACCACGCCGTCCAGGGCCCGCGCCTCGGCGCAGTCGACGCTCCGGATCGGGCCGCAGCCATAGGGGCTGCGTGCGAAGGCGAGAAAAAGGCAGCCATCCGGCCGGAGGTCGTCGACATAGGTCCCGCGACCGGTCGTGAGACGCGTGTCCTCCCGGCGCAGAACGCTGCGGCCGAGCCAGGGCATCGATGTCTCGCCGGACCTGGTCACACTCAAACTTGCCTCCCGATCACGCAGGCGATCCTGCTGATCAAACCGTGTGCAAGGGAAGCACGGGACCATCTATATTTGAATACGGGTTTGTGTGATAAATTTATCTGGTATTCTTATAAATTAGGGAGGCATGCCCGCGTGCGGATCACCCTCAAGCAGATCGATGCCTTCCTGGCGGTCGCGGAAAGCGGAAGCTTCTCACGCGCGGCAACCCGCACCAAGGCGGCCCAGCCGGCCCTCTCCCAGGCGGTGAAGGAACTGGAGGCCGAACTCGGAACGCGGCTGTTCGACCGCACCACGCGCCGCGTCGAACTGACAGAGGCGGGGCGAGACTTCCGCGTCGCAGTGGAGAAGGTCGTGGAAGATCTCGATCTGGCGGTCCAGAACGTCCACGCCCTCGCCGAACGCCGCCGCGGCCGCATCCGCATCGCCGCGCCGCCGTTGCTGGCGGCGGCCGTCCTGCCCCAGGCGATAGCCGAGTTCCGGCGCGATTTTCCCGGCATCAGCGTTGACCTGATCGATGCCAGCACCGACGAGATCATCGAGAGCGTGCGCTCCGGACGGGCGGACTGCGGGCTCGGGACCTTTCCGCCGGGCGGCGACCAGATCGAGCGGCTGGCGCTCGCCCGCGATCAGCTGATGCTGTTCTGCCACGAAAGCTCCGCGCTCAATGCGCCCGGGCCGCTGGCCTGGGCCGATCTCGCCGGCACGCCGCTGGTCTCCATGGCCCGCACCAGCGCGATTCGCCTGCTGACCGAGGTCGGCTTCGAGACGGCCGGGATCGAGCTTGCCCCGAGCTACGAGGTCAACCAGATCACCACCGCGATGGCCCTCGTCGAGGCGGGCCTCGGTGCCGCCGTGCTGCCCACCTACGCCTACGCCGCCGTGCGCAACGGAACGGTTGTCGGCCGGAGGCTGGCGGAGCCTGACATTGCCCGGGAGATCCACCTGATCCACGCGAACGGGCGGACGGTCTCGCCGGCCGTCGCCGCCTTCACGCCGGTTCTGCGCCGCACGGTGCAGAGCCTGAGCCCGGCCCGCAGTGGCACGGACGACGGGTGACCACCGCCCCGTCCGACGTCATTCCATCGAGGCGCGTTTTCGGACGGCGAACCGGTTCCCACTTCGCCGGAAACCGCTTCAGCGGATCATCTGAAGCAGGGCGCCGGCGAGCTGCGTGTCGGCCCGCTCAAGGTCCAGCACCACGTCGAAGTGATGCCGGTCGGGGATTTCCATCAGCGTCGAGTCGAACCCGGCCGACTGCCAGAGCGCATGGTAGCCTTGGGACTGCCGTCCGAAGCCGGCTGGTTCGCCCGCGGCATAAGCGGCGACGATCGGACAGCCGGCCTTCGGAATGTTGAGGGCCGGGCTCAGCGCGGCGACGTCTGAATCCGTCAGGGTCAGCCACTCCGACACGAACGATTTGGCGATGGGTCCCAGATGGAACAGGCCGCTGACCGGCAGCGCGCCCTTCACCACGTCCTCAGGCACGCCGAAGGCCTCGTGCCACCCACCGGAGATGACAGCGCCGGTGAGATGCCCGCCGGCGGAGCTGCCCCCGACATAGATCCGGCTTGGATCCAGCCCGTAGCGCCGGCCTTCGCGATGGAGAAAGGCGATCGCCGCGCGCACTTCGCGCACGATCTCGGCGAGATCCACCTCGGGTGCCAGCCGGTAGTCGACCGCCACCGTCGCGATGCCCCGTCCGGCCAGCATGGGCGCCATGAACGCCGATTCGGTCTTGGAGAGCGCGCGCCAGTAGCCGCCATGGATGTAGACGAAGACCGGGCGCGGCTCGTCGCCGCCACCGAAGATGTCGATCGTCTGGCCGCTTTCCTCGTCGTAGACGACATCGACCGCGGTCGCGATCGAGCGTGCCGCCAGCGACCCGTCCCGGTAGCGGCCCATGGTCCGTTCGAACTCCTCGACCGTCACCGTCGCCCGCGCGTTGTAGTCGCTGTCGATCTGTTCGACCGGCAGATCGGCTTCAGCCCCGAGATCGATGCTGCTCACCGGTTGCTCCATCGCTGATTCAAACTGGCGCGAACCTAGAACCATTTCCGAGCTCGGGGAAACACCCCTTTCGGAAACGGACGAACCTTCTATCCGGCGCTGGGCTGGGGCGTCCGATCGGTCGTGACGCCGACATAGGACGGCGCGTCGACGCCACAGCGGAAGTCCCGCGCCTTGGAATCGGCGAGGCCGCGCGCGATGACGTTGGCGTTGGAATTGGCGTTGGCGTCGACATAGCCGACCATGCAGCTCGCGTCCGACCATCGCCCGACCACGGTGCTCACCACCAGCACCTGCCGGGAGCCGCCCGACCCGTCGTCCACGAACCAGCGATGGATGGTGGCGAAGGGCACCCCGTCGGCCAGCCGCCATTCGATCGTGTCGTTGACGTGATTGAAGCCGGTGAAGCTCTCCCACCCGCCGGGCTCGCTGGGTGTGCCGTAATCCACCGACATGCGCGCGTCGCCGTCGGCCACATGGACCGGGGTGTCGCCATAGCCGGCACACCTGAGACGCGCCCAGCTGCCCTCGCCTTCGGGCGCCTGGTCCACGATTGTGCACGATGTCTCCCAGCCGATCTTCGAGTAGGTGCTCTCGATCGACTGGGCGGAGACCGGAAGCGGGATGGCGGCAAGCATCAGGGCCAAAAGGGTCGTCCGGAATGCGTCCATCGCCTTATCTCCTTCCCGCCCCTGCAGCCGTCAGGCGACAACCGTTTCCTCCGCCCTCACCCGTTCCTTGAGGTGGCGGCCGAGCCGATGGGACAGCGCCATGATCGACAGGGTCAGATGCTTGTCCGGCAGCGTCGGGATCACTCCGCCGTCGCAGACATAGAGGTTGTCGAGGCCGTGACAGCGCAGATCCGCATCGACCACCCCGTCGGCCGGGTCGGCCGAGATCGCCGTCGTGCCAGCATAATGGATGCCGGTCCCGGTGTTGTCGGTGGTCTCGTAGATCTGGGTCGCCGACGCCTTGCGCAGGATCTTGCGCCCCCATTTCAGCATGACGTCCATCTCCGCCTTCGCCTTGTCCGGCGTGGTGAAGTCGATCGCCACCTGGCGCACGCCGTCGCTGTCGAACGTAGAGCCCGGCCGCACCCGGTTCTCCGGCCGAGGCTCGCCCGCGCAGAACAGGCCAAGGGTGACGTAGGAATGGAACATCATCCGCGCCATGCGGAGTTTCATGAAGGCGGGGAACGCCGTCATGCCGGTGAGATAGTGCGGCACGTCCGGCAGACCGTGGATGGCATGGCCGATGAACGGGAACTCCTCCCCGTTCGGCAGCTTTCCGCGCGACATCAGGATCAGCAGGTCGCCGTAGCCGATATCGTAGGTCCGCCGCTTGTTCCAGAGCTTCCAGAGCGAGGTGGACAGCACCGACTTCGGATTGTCCTGCAGGCGCTGGCCGACACGATCGTGACGGTTGGCCAGTCCGTTCGGATCGGCCTCGTCGGCCGAATTGAACAGGATCCGCGGGGTCTCGATGGCGCCGGCCGCAAGCACGACGAAGCGGGCCTCGAGCCGGTGGTGCTCGCCGGTTTCGGTGTCGAGATATTCCACGCCGCTCACCGTCGAGGCGCCCGGCTCGCGCGTCACCTTCGTCACCTTGGCGTTGGGCCGCAGCTCGTAGTTCGACAGGCCCTCGATCTCCGGCAGAAGCCGGGCGGTGAACTTGTAGACCGAGCCCACCGGACAGCCGGACGTGCAGATGCCCGTGGAGATGCAGGAGGACGCAAGCCCCGGCGTCGTGACGATGGCCTTGCGGTTCGGGATCGCATGGGAGAACGGCTGATTGAGCGAGCGCACCGCGTCCACGATCATCTGATCGGGCGGGCGGATCGGCTTGGGCGGCACGAACTCGCCGTCCGGAAGCTCGTCGATGTTCTCCTTCGTGCCGCAGACGGTGATCAGACGCTCGACCTCGGAATAGTCCTCGGCCAGCGTGTCGTAGCCGAACGGCCAGTCGTCGAAATCGTGGTCGGCGAAGCGGACGCTGACGCCGTTCCAGAGGTTCTGAAGGCCGTTGACCTTGAGCACCTGGAAGTGGCGGAACCCGCCCGGCGGACGGGGCGAAGCGCCGATCTTTCCGTCGGCGAACAGCGGATGCACAAAAAGGCTGTCGTGGGGATCGGACGGCCAGACGGTGTTGGGACCGATGCCGTAGTCCACCGCCGGAACCGGGCGGCCGGTGGTCTTGAAGTAGTCCTCCGGCAGACGGCCGCCGGATTCCAGGGACACGACCTTGAGGCCGGCCTTGGCCAGCTGGTGGGCCACGATGCTGCCGCCGGCTCCGGTGCCGACGATCACCACGTCACAGGCGGATGCTTCAGCGGGCATCGGGCATCCTCCCGACAGGCCACTCGCCGACCGAGGCCAGGAAGCCGGGCGAGGCAAAGAAAACGTGCTCCAGATAGACGGCCAGGAGCTTGCGGTCGGAGCCCAGCTCCGCGTTGGTGACGCGACCGGTGGTCGCCACGCCGGAGCGCGACGCCACCCGGGCAAGCGCCTCGCGCAGCTGGGTGTTGGCCAGCGCGATACGGACGATGTCGTCCATCATCGGCTCCAGCCCGGCCCGATAGGGGCTGCGGGCCACGAGCGCGGCCAGGATCGGCCGCGCGTCGGCTTCGGTCAGATCCCGGGCCGTCATTCCGCCGCCCCCTTCGCCGCCGCGGTGGCCGGTCCGGTCGCCATGCCCAACTGACGGAACGGCCGGCCGGTGCGCAGGAAGGCCTCGATATCCTCAAGCAGGATACCGTTGGTTTCCGGCACGTAGCGGAAGGTGAAGATAATCCCGATGGCGCAGATGAAGGCGTAGATCCCGAACACGCCGGCCAGCCCGATATGGTTCAAAAGGATCGGGAAGGAGAACACCACCAGGAAGTTGAAGCCCCAGTTGGTGATGGAGGCGAGGCTCATACCGCGGCCGCGGACGCTGAGCGGAAACACCTCCGACATCATCACCCAGGGCAGCGGACCGATGCTGGCGGCGAACGCGCCGATATAGAGGACGAGGCCCACGAAGGCGACCACGTCCATGGCCTGGGCGTCGGTGGCCGCGCCGATCGCGATCATGGCAAGCGACAGGGCCGTCACCAGGAACCCGGCCAAAAGCAGCTTGCGCCGGCCGATCCGGTCGATCAGCGCCATCCCGACAAGCGTCATCAGCACGTTGACCGTGCCGACGCCGACGGTGGCGAGGATCTGGGTCGAGGAGTCGCCGAAGCCGGCTTCGTCGAAGACGCTGGGCGCGTAGTAGATGACGGCGTTGATGCCGGAGAGCTGCTGTAGGAAGAACAGCCCGATCGCCACCACCAGCGCCGGCCGGGCGACCTTCCCGAAGAGTTCCGACCAGCTTCCGTGGCCCCGGTCCGCATCGGCGGTCTCCACCATCTCGGCGAACTCGGTCTCGATGCGGGGATCATCGGTGCGGATGCCGCGCAGCGACGCGATCGCCTTGCGCGCCTCGTCGCGGCGTCCGGTCATGGCGAGGTAGCGCGGCGTGTCGCGCAGGACGGCCATGCCGGCGAACAGCACGATGCCCGGGATCATGCCGATCGCGAACATGGTGCGCCAGGAATCGTCGAAGGCGTAGCCGACCAGATAGGCGCCCAGGATCCCCAGCGTGATGGCGAGCTGGTAGATCGACACCAGCATGCCGCGCTTGTCGGCGGGCGAACTCTCGGAGATGTAGAGCGGCGCCACCAGACCCGCGACACCGATGGCGAAGCCGAGCACCAGCCGGGCCAGGGTCAGCATGACGGCGCCGAGCGCCGCGGAGGCCAGCGCCGCCCCGATCACGAACAGGAGCGCGGCGAACAGCAGCATGCGCCGTCGGCCGAACCGCTCCACAGCGCGCCCAGCGGCCAGAGCGCCGAACAGCGCGCCGAACGGCACCGCCGCGGTCATCACGCCTTCCTGGGTCGACGTGATGTCGAACTGCGCCCGCAGGAGATGCAGCGCGCCTGCGATCACGCCCTCGTCGAATCCGAACAGGAAGCCGGCCACGCCGGCAACGGCGGCCACGAAATAGATCATCATGGTTTCCTCCCAACCCCGGTGTGCGCGTCCTCCTATCGGAGGATCGCGCCTGCGACCTTGCGGATCGCCGTTGCGATGTCAGCCTCGTCGCGTTCGCTCAAGGTGGAAGCGATGGTCAGGATCGCCCCCCGCGAATGGAGGTCGTCGCACCGCGCCAGCGCGCCGTGGCCGTAATCGTAGTCGGCCCCGAACGCGTTGGACGGATGGGTCCAGGGAAAGCCGTCGCGGGAGTTCGACCGCTTGTTCACCAGGCTGGGGATGTTGAAGTACCAGTGGAGCCCCCATTCCCGCATCGTCAGGCAGGCAAGGCTGCCGTCGGGTCCGGCAATGCCCTCCGCGCGCAGCGCGGCGACGAAGCGGTCGGGCATGTCCGTGTCCGGCAGGATCATCAGGAGGAATGGCCCGGTGTCGCCGTCCGGGTCCGGCACGTCGCGGAAGGCGAGGCCCGGCACGTCGGCGAGCGCACGGCGGATCCGCCACTTGGAATCGCGCATGGAGCCGGTGATCTTGGTGAGCTTGCGCATCTGGGCGAGCGCCATCGCGCCGGCCAGTTCCGACATGCGCGCGCCGATGCCCCAGAGCTGGCAGTCCGGATCGGACGTATCCAGCCGACCGGCAGGCGTACGGGCATAGCCGAGATCGTGCAGCGCCACGATGCGGCGGAACAGGGCGTCGTCCTCGCAGACGATCATGCCGCCGTCACCCGACGTCAGGTTCTTGTTGAGCTGGAAGGAGAAGATGGCGATGTCGCCGAACCGGCCGACCGGCGTGCCGCCGGACTTCGCGCCGGCCGCCTGGGCGCAGTCCTCGATCAGCGCGAGGCCCCTCGCCTTGCAGATGCGGGCGATCTCGCCGATCCGTCCCGGCGCCCCGCTCATGTGGACGCAGAGGACAGCACGGCTGCGCGGTCCGATCTTCCGTTCCAGGTCTTCCGGATCGATGCAGAAGGTCTCGTCGATATCGACCAGGCGCGGGATCGCGCCCGAGCGCACCACCGCCGAGACGCAGCTTACCCAGAGATAGCCGGGCACCAGGACCTCGTCGCCGGGCCCGATGTCGAGGGCCGCCATCGCGATCGAGAGCGCGGCCGTCCCCGACGAGACCCCGAGCGCATGAGCGTGGCCGAACGCCTCGCGCCATTCGCGTTCCAGCGTATCGACCATGTGCTGCGGATCGGGCCCGTAGAAGCGGAACGGACTGCGCGCCTTCACCACGCGCGAGACCAGCTCCAGTTCCTCTTCGCCGATATAGTGCGCCCCCGGCAGTTCCCACGGCAGCGGATCGGTCCGCACCGGCGTTCCACCATCGATTGCAAGCCGGTTGGGATGCGAATGCTGCGCACCCTCTCCGGATGTATCGGTCAGCCCCATTGTACTTCTCCTTACAGCCCGCCCAACTATACTTAAAACCAAAGGAATAAAACATTTGAATTACAAATTTTTCACATGATAGAATGCAAATTCTAAATCTGGGGCTGTGGCGGGATCAACCTGGATTCGCGTCGCTTTCGAAAAATCCAAGATTCCGGAAAGCCGATGCAGCTGATCGCGCTCTGCCTGTCCGCGGCCATGGTGTCCCTGTCCGGCCTGCTGTTCGGGTATTCGACCGCCTCCATCGCGGGCTCGCTGGCGCAGATCGAGGCCGACCTGACGCTGGATATTCTCGGCCAGCAGGTGCTGGTCGCCTCGGTTCCTGCGGCCTGTTTCATCGGCGCGATCGCCGCCGGCCCGTCGAGCGCCCGGCTCGGCCGCCGGCTGGTTCTCCTGATCGCCTTCTCACTCGCTGCCGTGGGCAACATCATCGCCCTCTCCGCCCCGGGCTACGAGCTGCTCGTCGCGGCCCGGATGCTGGTCGGCATCGCCGTCGGCCTGTCCTCGATGATCGCGCCCATGTACGGCGCCGAGATCACGCCGGCCCGCTATCGCGGCACCGTGGTGGCCTCCTTCCAGCTCGCCGTCACCGCCGGCATTCTCGCCGCCTACGCCACGCCGCTGCTCCTGCCCGGCCAGCAGTCATGGTCCCTGATCCTGGGCATCGGCATCGTCCCCTCGATGGTCGGGCTGGTCGTCGTCGCGCTGTTGCCGGAGAGCCCGCGCTGGCTGCTCGGCCGCAACCGCACCGACGATGCCCGCCGCGCGGCCGAACGCCTGGTTCTGGAACTGAACGTTGCGGAGATGTCGCCGATGGGCGACGACGTCCCGAAAGCCGCCCTGATGGCAACCATCCGGCGCGGCTCGACCATGGCCGTCCTGATCCTCTGCAGCTTCCTGTTCGTGCTGCAGAACCTGAGCGGCATCGACGGGATTCTCTATTATGCCCCGCACATCTTCGAGCAGCTCGGCTTCACCGAAGGCACCTCGGCACTCGCCGCCACGTTCGGGCTGGGCCTCCTGAACTTCCTGGCGACCGTGGTCGCGCTCTGGATGGTGGACCGGGCGGGCCGGCGCCCGCTGATGCTCGTCGGAAGCGCCTTCATGGTGGCCGGGCTTGCCTTGGTGATCGTGTCGTCTGTCTTCGGCCTCCCAACGCTGGGCCTGATCGGGCTCGGCCTCTACATCGTGGCGTTCGCCGTCAGCCTGGGACCGCTCCCCTTCGTGCTGATGTCGGAACTCTTCCCCTCGACCATCCGGGAGGCCGGCATTGCCACGGCCTCGGCCACGAGCTGGCTGTTCAACATGCTCGTCGCCTTCACCTTCCTGTCCCTGGTGGAACTGATGGGACTGGCCGGGGTGATCGGGCTGTTCATGGCGATGTGCGTGATCGCCTTCGTGATCGGACTGTTCTTCGTGCCGGAGACCAAGGGCCGCTCGCTGGAAGCCATCGAGGACGATGTCCTCGGCGGCACGCCGTTGCGCCGCGTCGGCGACGGGACCCGCCCGCTGTCGCCCGAAGCCGCCCGCTCCGACGCACTCTGAGGCGGCATCCGGCCAAGCCATCACCGGCTGCCGGTCGGTGGATTTCTCCCATCCGGAAGACGGCCTGGTCAGCCGCCGAACGTGGCCTGATAGGTGTCCGGCTTGAACCCGATCAGGAGCTTGCCGTCCGCCTCGACCACGGGCCGCTTGATCATGGACGGCTGGGCCGACATCAGCGCGATCGCCTTGTCCTGGTCGATTTCCGCCTTCTCGTTGTCCGGCAGCTTGCGGAAGGTCATGCCGGCCCTGTTCAGAAGCGGCTCCCAGCCGACCTCGCCGGCCCATCCGCGCAGAAGCTCCGGCGGGGCGCCCTTCGTCTTGTAATCATGAAATTCGTAGTCGACGCCGTGCTCGTCGAGCCAGGCGCGCGCCTTCTTCATCGTGTCGCAGTTCTTGATGCCGTGGACCTTGACCGTCATCGTGCAGCTTCCGCTCTCCAGATCGCTCAGACGATGAGCTTCTTGAGCTCCGTGGCCGGGTCCGCCGCGGCTTCCGGCGTCACCTCGATGCCTTTCTCGATCAGCTTGCGCGAGGCCATGTGATCGCCCGGCGCGTTGACCGATTCCACCGACACGAGCCGGCCGTCGCGATAGAGGAACACCGAGAACTTGTCCTCGGCCGGATCGCCCCTGAGGACGGTGCTGTCGTAGCCGATGCCGAGGCCGGCGATCTGGAGGCGCGCCTCGCCCTGGTAGCTCCAGAACCACGGGAGCGCGGCGTAGGCTTCGTCGCCGCCCATTACCTGCCGGGCGATGAGGCGCGCCTGATCGTTCGCGTTCTGGACCGATTCCAGCCGGATCTGCCGGCCGTCGAGATAGGCGCACGGGAACGAAGCGCAGTCGCCGAGCGAGAAGATCGCGGGATCGGACGTCCGGAGCCGGTCGTCGATGACGATGCCGTCCGCAACCGCGAGGCCGGCCGCTTCCGCAAGTTCCACGTTCGGAACGACCCCGGCGGCCAGGAGGACCGCATCGGCCTGCAGCGCGTGGCCGTCTGAAAGCTCCACACGGACACCGTCCGCCTCATGAGCGATCGCGGTCACGCCGGTCTCCAGATGGATCTCGGTGCCGAGACCGCGGTGATAGGAGAGGAAATAGTCGGAGACCGGCTCGGAGACGGCACGCGCCATCACCCGGGACGCAAGCTCGACGACCTCGACCGACTTGCCCTTCTCCGCAAGGAAGGCTGCGATTTCCAGACCAATGAAGCCCGCACCGACGATGGCGACACGGCTGAGCCCCTCAAGCCGTTCCAGCAGACGGCGGCTATCGGCGAGATCGCGCAGTTCCAGCACCGCGGGGTCTTCAAGGCCGGGGACCGGCGGACGGCGGTTGCGGGCTCCCGTGGCGAGCGCGAGCCGGTCGTAGGCAATGACCTCCCCGTCATCGAGGGTCACGGTGCGCGCATCCCTGTCGATGCCGGCGACGGTGCGGCCGAGCTTCAGCTCGATCCCCATCTTCTCGTAGAGGGCCTCCGCCTTCAGAAGCAGCGGATTGTCTCCGCCGCCCTTCAGGAAATCCTTCGACAGCGGCGGTCGCTGGTACGGGTAGACCGCCTCGGCGCTGATCAGGACGACGCGGCCCTCGAACTTCTCCTTACGGAGGGAATGGGCGAGTTCGACGCCGGCATGGCCGGCCCCGACGATGACAACGGAATCGATCGACATGGGCTCTTCCTAGAGCCTTTTTCGCTCGGATGGAAACCTCTGAATGGCAAGAAACGGCTTCGCATTCGATATCTCGATCAAGTCCTTGACGTTCATGCCGTTTCCACCTGAACGGGACGTGCTCCGGAGCCTTTTCCTGCCGGGTGGCACCCTCACGAACGGCTTCGTCGACGGATCCTTCGCATTGCAGGTGACCCGCGCCCGACGAAGCGTGCCGCCGCGACGGTCCCGACAGCCCTCATCCCGGCCGCTGGACTTCGGAGTCGAAAGTCATAGTTCACTCTCAAAATGGAGCAAAAGACAGTCGCCCTCCCCCGGTTGCTGTGCAAATATGAAGTCTCCCTAAAATAGCATTGAAACCGCCTATCGACGATGAATTGCACCCGGCCAGGCCTTGCGAGTACCGGTCACCGGATCTGGAGCGAAAGACAATGTCCGCGTTTGTCAGGGTGATCGCTGCGGTCGTCGCCCTGGTCGCCCTATCGATCGGAGCGCATGCTCTCAGTGACCACGACCACGTTTTCGTCCGCTGGGTGACGCCGGACGGCAAAGTCATGAAGCAGACCAGGCTCGACCGGGCGGATATCGAGGCGCTTCCTCAGGGTGAGGTGGAGACGCAGCTGCGCTGGATGGAAGGCGTCCACCATTTTACCGGACCGTCGATCGGCGCGATCGCCGACCTGGGACCGCAACCGGTTCAGTCGGCGAAATTCGTCGCGCTGAACGACTATGTCGCGACCCTCCCCCGCGAGGACTGGGCCGACCTGGGTGCGATCCTCGCCACGAAGCACAATGGCGACCATATGCTGATCCGCGACAAGGGGCCTTTCTGGGTCGTCTATCCCGTCGATGATCGACCCGAAATACTGGACAGGCAGATTTATCATGACCGGATGGTTTGGCAGGTCGAAACGATCGACTTCTTCGTCGAGTGACCAGAGCCGGTCGGTTTCGCGCGGGCTGACCATCGTCCTCGCGATCACGACACTCGGCCTGTTCGCCAGCACAGCCCTTCTCTACTGGGAACGCGAGCAGGGCCGCGAAGCGCTGTCGGCGAGCATCCGGACATCGGGCTGGGTCGCCTACCAGGCCCAGCTGGAGCTGGTGAAATCCCTGTCCGCTGTCCGCGTCGCCTCGTTCGCTCCGACCGACCAGAACTTCGAAGACCTGCAGCTGAGGCTGGCGATCCTGAGCTCGCGCCTGCCGCTTCTCTACGATTCCGAGGACGGCAAGCTGTTGACCGACATCGAGCAGTACAAGGGTCAGCTGCAGGGTTACGAGACCACGCTCGACACCTATCTCGACGCCGCTCCCACAACCCTGTCCGAATGGGAGCGCGTGGCCTGGCTGGACCGGGTGCAGAGCGAGTTGGAAGGATTGCAGCCGGTCCTGCAGACGCTGCTGCAATCGTCGATCGCCAACAACCGGGAGATCACCCGCCGCGAAGAGATCCTCGCGGAAAGCCCGGCCTTCCTCCCGCTCGCGCTTCTGTTCGTTTCCGGCGGGCTCCTGGTGCTCTTTCTCTATCTTCAGACGACCCGCGACCGGGAACGCCTGAACGCCATGCAGGAGGCTCAGGAGGAAGCGGCCGCCAGCCGGCAGAGCCTGCATGCGCTGGTGGAATCCATGCCGGCGATCATCGTCGTGTTCGATCCGCAGGACTATTCGGTCTCGTTTGCGAACGTGGCCGCCACCAAGATGATCGACCGGCCCTACGACGATCCGGAATGGCGCCGCTTCATCGCCACGTCGCGCAGTGGCCTCGGAAGCTCCGGGGACCAGGGGAGCGCCTTCTCCTTCCAGAAGGAAGACGGGAGCATCATCGCCCTGCGCGGGCTCTGCGTCACCGTCGTCTGGGAAGGCCGGCCGCAATGCCTGATCGCGCTCGGCGACAACACGCAGATCCGCGACGCGGAGTATCAGCTCCTGCAGGCGGCGAAGCTTTCCACGCTCGGCGAAATGGCGTCGGCCATCACCCACGAGATCAACCAGCCGCTCGCCGTCATCCGCATGGCGGCGGCGAATGCGAGGCACCTGCTGGCACGCGACGACACCGCCGCCGTGCTCGCGAAGATCTCCCGCATCGACGAGCAGGTGGAACGCGCCAAGCGGATCACCGATCAGGTCCGCCGGTACGGCCGCAAGGCCAAGATGAGCACGGAACGCTTCCCGATCGCGCGGACGATCGACCTGGCCATCGGCTTTGTCGCCGAACAGTTCCGGCTCGCCAGCATCAACCTCGCGCTCGACATCGCGCTACCCGATGGCATGACGATCGAAGGCGAGCAGACCCTGTTCGAGCAGGTCATCGTCAACATCCTGCTCAACGCCCGCGACGCCTTCGAGGGCTGCGAGACCGACGAGCCGCGAAACCGGACCGTGACGATCCGGGCCACCACCACCGGCGTGAAGGTCTACCTGATCATCGAGGACAATGCCGGCGGTATTCCCGACGCCATGATCGGCACGATTTTCGAGCCGTTCATGACAACCAAGCCGGAAGAAAAAGGGACCGGCCTGGGTCTGTCGATGTCGCGCAATATCGTCCGGAAGATGGATGGCGACATTCACGCCGAGAATACGCCGGACGGCGCGCGCTTCACCGTCGTCGTGCCGGTTCCGCAGACCGCCGCCTCCGCAAGGAGCGCCGCATAGTGGCACCGTTCAAGATCCTGATGTGCGACGATGAGGCGGAGATCGTCGAGGAACTCTCGGAATTCTTCAACGAGCACGGCTGGGAGGTGCGGCTTTGCCACAACACGGTGGATGCCAAGCGGCTTCTGGTGGAGGGACCGCGACCCGACCTGCTCCTGACGGACCTGCGACTCGACGATCGCGACGGGACGTCCCTGATCGCCTTCGCACAGGCCCTTCCGAAGGAGATGCGGCCACAGCTTCACGCAATCATGACGGGCTACGTTATCGAGGATACGACCGCTGACGACCTCGGGGCCGACGTACTCTACTTGAAACCAGTGGATCCGGTCGCGCTGCTCAACGATGTCGAGAGGCGGCTGGCGATCTAAAGAGAAGTCGCGCCGACAGATGCAACACGTCAGGGAAACGCGGGGCAGGATCATCGTTCTCGATGACGACCCCGATCTAAGGGAAGAAATCGGTCAGTTTCTGTCCGCCCACGGCCATCCCGTCATCGGTCTGGAAGACGGCTCGACGATCGCGGCGACGGATTTCGCGCCTTCCGACATCCTCGTCCTCGACATGGTCCTTCTGGGCATGGACGGGACCGACGTGCTGTTCGGGCTGACGACCACGGCCCATCCCCCCCGAATCGTTCTGATCACCGGCCACGGGGAGCCCGTCCTCAGGGCCGCCGCGGCGGCGGCCGAACGAGCCGGACTGACGGTGCTGGCCGGGCTGCAGAAGCCGTTCGACCTGTTCGCCCTGGAGGCGCTGCTGCGGTCGGCCCGCGAGGTCGCCCCCTGCTCCATCTACGTGCCGCCAGCCGCTTCCGACATCCGCAATGCGCTGGACGCCGCCTTGGACGAAGACACGCTGCCGGTCGAATATCAGCCGATCGTCCGCTCGAAGGACCTGTCGTTCTGTGGCGCAGAAGCCCTGCTCGCCGGATGGCTGCCCGGCCTCGGGCAGGTGTCTCCGATCGACATCATCAACGCGATCGAAGGCGATCGCGCCCTGATCGCACGTCTGACGGAGAACGTGGCGCAGCAAGCTGCCGTGGCATGCCGGACCTGGACTCGCGCCGGCTGGTCGGGGACCGTCAGCATCAATGCGCCGATCGAAGCGCTTACACAACCTAAGATTGTAACTTCGCTTCTTTCTGTCGTCGAAGCTGCCGGCATCGAACCGCACCAGCTGATCCTGGAACTGACGGAAAACGGGCTCTATGATTCGTCTTTCGCCGCGCTGCAGTCGCTGCTCAAGTTGCGGATCGCCGGTTTCCGGCTGGCGCTCGACGACGTCGGTCAACGCCAGAGCGGGCTTTTGCAGCTGGCCAATCTGCCGGTGACGGAAATCAAGATCGACATGGAGCTGATCAGAGCGGCCCGAACCTGGTCGAAGGGGCGCGGGATTTACGAGTCACTGGCTCACCTCGGCAGGCGCCTCGACCTTGCGATCGTTGCGGAGGGCATTGAAAATCTGGATGATATGGCCCTCGTCCGCGCGAACCAAGTGGACTATGTTCAGGGATACCTGATCTCGAAAAAGCGCCCGTTGCCGGAGTTGATCGCAATGTTGCCGGAGATGGAAACGAACCTGGGATACGCGACGCTCGAGCGGTCGGCCGGATAGGTAATAATGTCCGCGCCGAAAGTCTTGATTGTCGACGATGACCCGCTGGTTCTGGAGGAGCTTGGGGAGGGCCTGGAGGCGCTCGGCCATCCTGTTCTGTCGGCCAACAACGCAAACGACGCGCTGCGGCTCGTCGACGAGAACCCTCAGCTGAAAATCGTTGTCACCGACATCCAGATGCCGAACATCAACGGCATCGAACTGCTTCAGAAGCTCGGCTTCCGGAGAAAATCACGCCCGCTGATGGCCATCGTGATCACCGGCAATGCATCGCTGGATCGCGCCGTGGCGGCGCTGCGCCTCCAGGCGGTTGATTTTCTCCAGAAACCGATCCTGCCCGAGGAAGTCGGCCACGCCATCGATCATGCGCTGGCGCTGTCGGCGGACAGCGCCGGAGCCGCACCATCCCAGAACGGGGCGGAGCTGCCGTCCCATTCGTCCTATCTGCGCGCGCTCGTCGCCGCGCGGACGGACCGGGACGCCATCTTCGATTCCAACCTGTTTTCGGATCCGTCCTGGGACATGCTTCTGGACCTCGCGCTTGCGGAGGCGAGCGGACGGACCATTTCCGTCACCAGCCTGTGCCTCGCCTCCGGGGCACCGACCACCACCGCCCTGCGCCGCATCGACGACCTGCAGTCCGCCGGCCTCATCGACCGGGTCCCCGATCAGGAAGACCGGCGACGCCTTGTCGTCAAGCTGACCGACGGCGGCCGCAAGCGGATGCGCGATTTCGTCGACCGTCAGACCAAGCGTCTCGGCGGCGGGGCGTGACGCGCCCGCCCCCTCATCAGGCGACGAAGCGGTAGCCCAGGAAGCGCTTCGCATCGATCACCTCGTGGCCGAGCCGCTGGCGAAGCTTCTTGCGGAGCTTGCTCATGTGGCCCTCGATCACGGTTTCGTCGAGCTCCTCGTTGAAAACACCGTAGATGGCGTTGAAGAGCTGCGTCTTGGTGACCCGGCGGGAGCTGTTCTTGACCAGATATTCGAGAATGTGACGCTCGCGGCGCGGGAGCGGAAGCGGCTCGTCGTCGATTTCCGGGTCGCGCCCGTTGAAGAACACCTTCAGGCGCCCGCTGGAGGTCGGCTTCTCGACCGCATTCGCGCGCCGCCAAACAGCGTCGGAGCGCGCCACGATCTCGCGCACATGGACCGGCTTGCGGACCACATCGTCGATCCCGGAGGTGAACAGCTCCAGCGTCTGCTCGAGAGAGCGCTCCTCGCTCAGCGCGATGATCGGTGCGCGGGAGTGGTTGCGGATGATCTCCGGATACGCGGTGCGACCGTCCACATCACCAAGAAGAAAACCCTGAACGGCTTCAATGTCCTGATCCGACGCGCTGGTCAGCCATTCCTTGAATTCTTTCGAGCAGAGCCCGATGGCAGCAAAGCCTTCCCGTGCGAAACCGGACTGATAACCAGAGGTCACTGCCTCACGATGATCGACGACAACGTACACGAGCGAGATCTCCTAAACGGTTTCTTCGAATTGGACCGCTTTTTTCTTTTCGGCACCAAGTGTCGGCAAGACCGCCGCGTCACAATCTCTGGGTACGAGCCTAATTCATTCCATTCAATGGAAAGCTGTTCGGGATTGGGAGTCGTTTCCGATCCATTCACTCCCGATTGGGAGGCATTGGACGAACCATGTGCCCATTCGTGCACACAACCGACCCGAAAATGACCACCTGAGGATGAAGATTCGGGCGCAAATGCCCTCCCCGGACCAAGATGGACCGATCCGGAGCGAAGGCGGAAATCGTTAACCGATTGTTAACGCTTATCATTTCTCGGGAAGCGGACGCACAAGCCCGAACCACCCCCAAAATGGAGTGAAATTCATCGGGATTTGGTGGTGGTTTGGTCCAGGATGAACGGAAGAATGACCCGCGACGGCTTTCCCGGACGCTTATTGTCGTCCTCGCCCGCCTCGATCGAGCCTTCGCCAGCGTCATCCACGGCCGTGTCGTCGGAGGAACCCTTCGTCGACGACTCGTCATCCTCGCCATCAACGAGCGAAGACGGCGACGGGTTCCCGGTGTCGGGAAGAAAATTCCCTGCCTCGCCGGAGTCCTTCCCGCCGGTTCCACGACCATAGCCAGGCTGCGCGAGACCATCGGAACTCAAGAGCTCGTCCGGGCGCAGGGCCCGCCAGCCCGTGGTCTCGAACCAGCACCGGCGCCCGGCGACCTCTGCTGTGGCCGCGGGAAAGGCCTGATAGCGGTAGTGGAATGTTCGGCAATCGGTCCTGCCGGGTCCGATCTCGTAGGCAGACACGGTGAGAAGCAGTCGGCTTCCGGACCGCAGGTCGAGACGCACCTGGCGGCCGGGCGGCGTCATGTTCATCGCCGCCTTGATCTCGTCCTCGATGTATCCGCGATCGGGACCCCGTATTTCGGGCGGAGTCGGATTCCAGGCCGGTTCGGCACGATCCGATCCGTCAGCGACCTGCGCGTGCAGGGACGGCCGCGACCGGGCGGCGTCCTCTGCCACTGCACATGGGGGCAATGCGCTGACCAGGGCTGCGATAAGCGCCGCGCGCACTCTCGCCTCGCGCAGCATGCGCATGGCTCATCGTGCCCGGCGCGTACCGCGGCTCAGTTCTGGAAGACGGTTTCGATCTTGCCCTTGAGCGTCTGCGCGTTGAACGGCTTCACGATGTAGTTGGACACACCGGCCTTCTTCGCGGCGACGACGTTCTCGGACTTGGCTTCCGCCGTGACCATGATGAACGGAATACCGTTCAGAGCTTCGTCGGACCGTACGTGCTGAAGCAGCTCGTAACCGGTCATCGGCTCCATGTTCCAGTCGGAAATGACCAGACCGTAGTTACGCTCCTTCAGCTTACCAAGAGCTTCCTGTCCGTCGGCCGCTTCATCCACGTCCTCGAACCCAAGCTGCTTCAGGAGATTTTTGATGATGCGGATCATGGTCTTGTAGTCGTCCACAACCAGGACCGGCATCGAGAGGTCGAGCGCCATCGTTAGCTCCATGTGATGGGTCGTCGGAAAGGCGCTCACTTTGAAGCGAGCGCACCGGATTTAACGAATACGGTGTAACTGAAGGTGACTTGCGCGAAGCTTGCCTGGCTAATCGTGGAGCCATTTACGAATTCGGGGACTTCTGACAATAGATACTTCCGGTTTTGAGCACATAGCCAATAGGAGATGCTGATGTCGACGGAGAGGCGGCCGTTTCGGATCGAGATGGCCAGTCGAAAAAAAGAAGGCGAACCAATGGAATTCACGCCATCAACCAACACCCCTCTGGATCGGATCTACAGCGAACTCTCCGATTTGCGCGGGCTGATCGGTCGTCTGGAAAACTGGGCCCAGGAAGTGTCGTCGCCAAAGTCCGGCGTCACCCTTCTGGCAGGTGTCGAGACGATTCAGGACGCGATCACGCAGACGCGCGGCGAGCTGACGTCCCTGAACGAGAAGGAAAACAAGAACGCGCAGTTCAACCGCGCTGCGGACGAGCTGGACGCCGTCGTTGCGAATACCGAGGCGGCGACGGATACGATTCTGTCGTCGGCAGAGGCCATCGACGATCTGGCAGCCAAGCTGCAGGCGACCGCGAGCGACGAGGACATCGCGAAGATCACCGAGATCCGCGACAACACGATCCGCATCTTCGAGGCCTGCAACTTCCAGGACATCACCGGGCAGCGGATCAGCAAGGTGATCGGCCTGATGCACTTCATCGAAGGCCGCATCTCCACGATGGCCGAGCTGTGGACCGACTTCGGCGATGTGGACCATAGCGAAACCAGCAAGTCGGGCCCGCATTCCTTCTCCCGGACCAGCGCCGGCGTTGCCATGCACGGTCCGGTCCTGAACGGTGACGTGGATGTCGTCAGCCAGGACGATATCGATTCCCTTTTCCCGTAAGCTCTCGACGCTTGCGGGGCTGCCCGTAGAAGATCACGAAGGTCCGGGGCCAACGCGCATGTACCAATCCCGGTCGATCCGCGAGAGGAGCGACCGCCGACCAAAGCGCCCGAGGATGACGGCCGACTGAACGCATCAGGCTTCTGCGGTAATCTGACAGCATCAGTGCTCGACTACCGAATTGCCCTCCAAAATGCCCTGCCGATCCGGAAACCTGATCCCGGTCGGCGGGGCATTTTTTTTGCGCGCGGCCCGGTCTTTCACCGAAGTCCGGACGCCCTCCCGCGAGCAGACGCGTTCCGTTGCGACACGGGAAGCGCAAAGGCGCCCCCGGTGACCGGCATCAGCCGGTCTCCGAAGACGCCCAAACCCGATTTCGAGAGGTGCAGCCGGAGCGTCAGGCGCAGAAGCGACGGGCGTTCGGCGTCCAGGTTCCGAATTCCACGGCAACCATGTTCCGGATCACCGCACAGACATACCGCTTCTGGGCGGGATCGTTGTTGGGTCCGGCATGATAGCGGGCGACCGCCATCGTCCAGGTGCCCTCGCGCGCCTTCAGCTCCTGAAGAAAGCGTGCCGCGTAGTCGACATTCGCCTTCGGCTCGAGCATGTGGCTGATCGAGCGGAATTTTTCGCCGTGATAATGGTAGTTGATCTGCATGCAGCCCAGGTCGATGAGCTTCTTGCCCTGACTGCGCGCCTCGGCGAACTTGCGCTTTGCATCGGCAGCGCTCGCCCCGAAGAACGACGCGCCCTCGATGTTCATCGCGTAGGGCTGAAGCGATCCCTTGCGGCCGGTTTCGGTCAAGCCCACGGCATAGAGGATCCCGAGCGGGACGCCATACTTGGCGGAGGCCCGTTCCATCTCCTTCTCGCAGACATTGCCGGCGAAAGCCGTTCCTGCGCCGAGACCACTAAACGTAAAGAGAGCCAGAGCGAGAAGTCTCGCCTTTCGAAGCATTTGAACCATCGTCGTCCTTGAACGAAGACTGAGAAGACGTGTTGTCGGAATTGGGATTGCGGTCGCGGCCGTTGCCGCCGCCGGCGCCCGTTTCGCCCTGGGGCTGGAACGAGCCGCCGCCGGGATTCGGGTTCGGCATCGACGAGGCCTCCTGCCGGCCATGCGGCATGAGATGCGAGCGGAACCCGTCGTTCGAAGCCTGGATCGTGACGGAGTCCACGTCGTAGCCGGCGTCCTTGATGATCGACATCAGCTTGGAGCTGTCCTGCTCCAGAAGCTGGGCCGTTCCCTGACGCGCAGCCGCCACCTGCAGCTCGAGCCCGCCGTTGCTCATCCGCATGCGCACGCGCACCAGCCCAAGCTCGGCCGGGGTCAGCTCGAGTTCGAGGATGCGGACCATATTGTCGCCGGAGGTCTGGGGATCGGCGGTCGCGGCGGGGGACATCCGGGCGCCGACCAGGTCTCCGGCGGTCGCCACCAGGCTGCTGCCCAGACGCTGCAGCGTCGACTGGGGCAGACCGGCCTGGCCGTTGGAGCCGGGCGCCTGCGGCATTTCCGATCCGGTCGCACCGGCGGAAGCCATCCGCCAGCCCTTGTCGGAGGAGGATTTGTCGGACGACGAAGAGGCGCGGCCTTCATCGGGCTGCTGCTGTCCCGGGTGCTCCGCCATGCGCTGCCCCTGGACGCGCGGATCCGGTCCGCCGGACTGCTTCCGCTCGGCCGGACCTTCGACCGCGCCACCGCGCGCGGCGGCATTGGGTTCGGTGCGCGCAGCCACATTGGCTTCCGCGGCGGTACCGGGGGTGCCGGCCGCCCCGGTCTCGGACTTGGCACCCAGCATGGCGCGGGTCTGCACCGGGGCGAAATGGGTCTGGCGGTCGACGATATGGGCCGCCATCTTCGGCGTGGTGGAGGCGAGCGCGTCGGCGTCATCCGGCATCGCCGGACCGGTCCAGCCCTGGGCGGACGGATCCGACTGGCCGGACGTGACCGAGCCGGCCCCCTGGCGCGCGCCCGCACCGGCCTTCGCGCTCTGTTCGGCGGCGGCAGACCCGTTAGCCGCCTGTCCGGCGGCCGCTCGCGGCGACGTCTCCGACCATGCGGCGAGAAGCTGCGCCAGACTCATGTCCCGGGTGGTCTGGGCCGCGTCGTCGCCCTGGGCCTGCGCGTCCCCGTCGCTTCCGGACTGTCCTTCTCCGGCAAGCTCCGAGCCGTCCTCTTCCTGCCGCACCGGACGCCCGAGCCCGCTCCGAAGATCGGACGTGCCCGCCTTCTGGCCGGCGCCGGCCTGGGCCTGTTCGGACGCGTTACCGCCGGTCTTGGTTTCCGCCGCCTTCTTCAGGAGCGCGGCGAACTCGGACACGCCCTCCTTGCCGTCCTTCGCCACCTGGCCGTCCTGGCCCGTCTTGGCGGATGCACGGGCGTGCGCCCCGACCGCATCGTCCCGGGCAATGAACTCGGGAGCGGAAAAAGCAATCCTTGACATCACTGCGTCTCCTTCAGGAGCGCGTCGACCGCCTCGATGGCGGATGCCGCTTGTGAAACCACGTCAGATTCGGGGAACGTCTCGTCGTCTTCGGTCAGGTCGACCTGGGCCATCGCCGAGCCTTCCGGAGCGTTGAGAATGAGATCCGCCGTCGCCGCCGCCGCATCGAACAGCGCGGCGTCCGACGGGGTCAGCACCCGGCGGTCGACCCGGGTGAGATCGTCGATGGAGGTCTCCAGCCCTTCCGGCGTGACCGCCATCGCCGCACCCCGGTACAGGAGCGCCCGCGACCGGTCCCGCGAGTTCGGCTCGGCGGAGGCGAGCGCCGCATCGGCCGCCTTCGCGGCCACCGACGTCTTGCCTTCGTTCACCGCAGCACGGGCCACGACCAGGTACATCTCACGCTTGTCGGCGTCGTCCAGGTCGACCAGCAGCCTGTTCAGGCGGTCGAACTGCTCCGGATCGTCGACGAAGCTCATCCGCGTCAGCGCATCCGCGAACCGCTGGCGGAAGTTGCCGGCGTAGACGGAGTTGCGGAAGCGATAGAAGTACTGGAGCGCCAGACGCTCGAACAGGTCGATGTCGTTGCGCTCGCTGGCGAGGTAGATCTCACGGCGCAGGGCAGCCTCCTCGACCAGCGTGCCCGGCGAGAGCAGGCGCGCGACGTCGAGAAGCTCCATGGACTTCGCGCGGTCGACGTCGAGCATCAGGGTCGACTTGGCCAGGGCCACCTGCCCCGCCATGCTGCTCGGCAGGTCAAGCGGCTCGATGGTCTCGAACATCTTGCGCGCCTCGAGCTCGCGGCCTTCGACATAGGCGAGGGCCGCCCGCAAGAGACGCTCGTCCACGTTCGGCGCCTCCTCCCGGGAGAGGAGTTCGCGGGTCACCTCGGGCCGACCGCCGCTGAGCGTGTAGACGATCAGCGCCTCGGCGTTGCGGCGGTCCTGCCAGACCTCCGGATCGACGGCCAACAGGTCCGCGTGCATCTGGGCCAGCAACACCTTCTGGGCGTTCAGCGCGTCGGCCGAACCGGCTGCGATGTTGTCCTGGAGCGTCTGGAGCGTGCGCACGAGCTGATAGGGAGGTGCAATGGCGCCACCGACCTGGTCTGCCGCGCTGCCGAGCCGGGACGGCTGGGTCAGGGGCTCGACCGGCGCAGGCTCGTCTTTGTCCGAAACGCCATGATCGTCGCCTTTGGCCTTGGCGCCCTGCGCCTCGTCTGAAGTCCCGTGTGCCTGATCGGAATGCGCACCGGTTTCAGCTTCGTGCGCATCGTGGCCCGCCATGTCGGCGGCAGGCGTGTCGTGAGCGGCATCCGCCTCACCGGCGTGAGAGCCGGTCTCCACCGCCTGTCCCGTCATCGCGGCCGCCAGGGCCGCACCGACCCGGCCGCCCGCATCTGCTGCGGCGACATCAACAGGATGAGGTGAACTGCTGGTCTCTGCCGGCTGATGAGGCGCACTGTCCGCCTCACCATGGGCGGAATCGCCGGCATGGGCCTGCGTTTCGGTCTCCGGGGTTCCCCCGTGCGGCCCCGCCGGCCCGGGAGCAGTCGCGTGGTCCGCGTCGCCGTGGGCCTCCGAGGTGTCGGACGCATTCGGCGTGTGATCGGCTTCGGTGGCATGGGAAGCGACGCCAGCGGCCGCTACGGTCTCGGCATCCCCGCCCTGCCCGGTCTCCGGATCGCCGACGTCGTCATGGGTCGCATCCTGATGCATCGCATCCTGATGGGTATCAGCTTGCTCGGGGACGGCATCGGCCGCAGGCGCATCGGGCCGCATACCGGCCGTGGCGATCTCCGCAACCAGCTCGTCCACATAGACTTCTGCATCCGAGGGATCGACGACGTGTTCCTCGTAGGCCTGCTCGGCGTCCACAGCGGTCACGGCCAGCGCACCCTCGTCCGAGCTGTCCGAGGTGTCGACGGACGGCGTGACAGAGGCGGTCTCGCCACCGCCGACGCCCGGGACGTCTTCGGACAGGTCCGGATCCGCCTCGGCGAGGTCAGCCGTTTCGGAAACCTGCGGACCGAGCTCGGTGGTGGTCGCTGCGTCGGCTGCTTCAGGCTCCGCGTCCGTCGGGGCGTCCGCCACGAGCGGTTCGGACCCGGCCGGATGGCCGGCCGCCTGGACTTCGCCGGCGTCATCTTCGTGTCCGTCCGTGGTCGCATCTCCGGCATCGGCCAGAACAGGCTGCGGCCCAATGGCGTCCACGCCGGCGCCGGCGGTCTCAACACCCGAGGTTTCGACGCCGTCAGCCAGCACCGGGGAGGACGGCGGCCCTTGCAGGGTTTCCGCCGTTTCGGCGACCTCGGAAGCGGCATCCGGTTCGTTGCCCGGGATCGCGGCCGGGCGCGGCACCGGAATGCCCGCCTCGGCAAAGGTCCGGTCGGACACCGGCTCGATCGGGGCCAGACCGGTTCCGCGCGGGGCAGACGGGTCCGCGCCGACCGGTGCCGGCTCGGTCTCTTTGTTGCGGGACGTCTTCGCCGACATGACGGCCCTGGCGGCCTGGTCCAAAGCGCGTTCGTTGGCGAGCTCCGCCGGCAAACCCGGCTGCACGGCGAACTCGAGGCCTCCGACGGCCTCCGGCTCCGCCTGGGCCGACGCCTTGTCCTCGGCCGCAACCTCTGCCGCAGTCGCGGTCGAACCGTCTTGCGCAGAGACGGTCGGTGTCTGCGGGCGCGCCGGAGGGAGGGGCGCAACGGCCGCGGCGGCCGTGACCGGGCGAGCGGGTGCCTCCGTCGGCGCCGGATCCGTCACGACCGGCGCCCGTGCGCCTTGGGCGGCCTGCCGCTCGGATGCGACGACCTCGGGATCGCGCAGCACCGTCGGCACCGCGCGCCGGATGGACGACAGGAGCCCGCGCGACCGCTCACGCGCGGAGACCGGCTCGTCGCCGGGAACTAGAACCATCGGCTCGCCCGACTGGGCGGCCGCCGGAGCGGCCGAGATCGGCCCCTGCGAAAACGCGAGGACGGCGGCAAGCACCGGCGCAAGCGAACGCCGCATCATTCACCACCACCCTGGTCGGGTTCGCGCAGCAGGATCTCGATCCGCCGGTTTTCCGCGGCATTGGGATCGGCTTCGTTCTTGAGCTCGCGGTCCGCACGCCCTTCGACGCTGACGATCCGATCCTCGTCGAGGCCGCCGCGAATGAGCATGTACCGGGCCATGTGCGCGCGCGCACTGGACAGGCGCCAGTTGTCATAGGTTTCGGAACGGAACGGACGGGCGTCGGTGTAGCCGCGGACCACGATCTCGCCGTCGCGCTGCGCAAGGGCTTCGGCGATCCGGGCCATGGCCACGACCACCTTCGGCGCCGGCACGGCGGAGCCGGATTCGAACATCGAGTAGTCGATGTCGTCGGTCAGGCTGACGAGCAGACCCTCGCTGGTCTCCTGGACGAGAAGGTGCGGCTTGGCACCGCTGTCGATCGACGACTCCATTGCGATGTCGAGGTCTCGGGCGAGCTCCGTCACTTCGCTGTCGTTCGACATGACGCCTTCCTCCGGCGGAAGAATGACGGCTGCGCCGGTCAACTCCAGCGGGCGGCGGCCGAGCGGCTGCTGCGTGTAGGAGGTGGCTCCTCCCACCGAAGCGGCGGTCGCCGTGGTCGCGGCCCCCTGCTCCCGCCCCATGACCTGAGCCTGGGCAGCAGCCTGACGCTCGGCAGCCGTATCCGAATGGGTCTGGTCCGGACCGGTCTTGCCGGCCGTCCCGCCGGCGATCGTCACCGGCGGCTCCATCTGGGCCTCTTCGCTCTGCCAGTAGGCCGGGTCGAACGGGTCGCGCAGCACGTCTCCACCGCTCTGGCCGGGATCGCCCGCCTCGCCTTCCGGCGCGTTGACGTCGCTGTTCTGGTTCGGCTCGACTTCCTCGGCCAGCTTGGCGAGCACCGAGTACGGATCCTGGAAGGCTGCTTTCTCGCGTGCCGAATGTTCCGCGTCGGAGGGTGCAGGCACTTCTTCCGCGCGCCCCTCGCCGTCTCCCTTGCCGGATTCCCCGTCCGGCGGCGCAACCAGTTGCGCGTCGGCGGGATCGAGCACGCCCTTCTGGTTGGTCACGCTGGCGGCGAGATCGACCGGATTGAAGTAGGCCGCGATCATCTTGCGGACTTCGTCGTCGGTCGCATTGATCAGCCACATGATCAGGAAGAAGGCCATCATGGCCGTCATGAAGTCGGCGTGCGCGACCTTCCAGGCACTGGAGTGGTGCTCGTGCTCTTCCTCATCAACACGCTTGATGATGATGAGATCCTGATGCTCACCCTGGCTCATTGCAGCCTCAACGAATGGCGGACGCCAGGCGCTCGAACCAGGCGCCCAGCTGTGTTTCGATCACCGTATTGTCGGCGGTGACTTGGATATCGACGGTCTCGCCCGGCTCGAACGACAGTCCGGCCGCCCGCTCGCCGAGTTCGGAGGCGAGCCGGTCCAGCAGATCCTCGGGGCCGGTGACCCTGACGCACTTGTTTCCCGCGTCGCTCAGAACGGCGGTGATCGTCCGACGGATTTCCGCGACCGCCTCGACACGGACGGCGTCCTTGACGAAGGGGCCGATCACCCGGGCGAGGCTGTCGGCGATGCCGTCCTCCAGCTCGCCCCAGGCGGTCGTCATCTGGGTCGCCAGACGGGCGCTCTCGTCCGCGCACCAGGCTTCGCGCTGCTCGGCCAGGTCGCGTTCGAAGCGCGCACGCTCCTCCGCGCGCACCGTTTCGCACCGGGCGTCCGCTTCCGCCCGGGCTTCGGCCCGGACGCGCTCTTCCATCTCTTCCAGGTTCGGCCCGGTTTCCACCGGCGTCTCCTGGACCCCGAACGGCAGCAGCTTCGGGTCGGCGGGCGTCTTGCAGGGTTCGGGAGACCCGAAGTTGGCGATCAGATGCGCGAAGGCGTTCATGTGGATCAGGCCTTAACTTCCTGGGTGAGCCACTGGCGAAGCACGGCTGCGGCCTGCGATTCGTCGTAGTCCACGATCTGCTCCAGGCGCTTCTGCGGAGTGCGGTTGCGCTTGGAGGTGACGTCCTCGATGAGGTTGATGTCATCGTCGGCCATGATGCTCTGTTCGCCGCCTTCGAGGCCGAGAACCGAGCCGTCAGGCGAAGCGAGCGCAGCCGCTTCCATGTCGCCGGCTTCCTCGTTCTCCGGACGGGCAAGGATCACCCGCATTGCCGGCCGCAGGCCGAACCAGATCAGGAGGACGGCGATGACCAGCATGGTGGCAGCGTTGATCAGCGTGCCGAACTGGCGCATCAGGAGATCGACCATCGACAGCGGGGGCGCGGGCTCCAGGTCACCGGCGCCGGTGGCAAAGCCGACGGCGGACACCTTGAGCTGATCGCCGCGATCGCGGTTGAGGCCGGCCGCCGACGCGACCAGAGCCTCGATTTCCTCGATCTGCGTGTCGACGGGAATGGCACTGCCGTTGGTGCTGGCGGCTTCCATCAGCCGCTCGCGGTTCACCAGAACGGCGATCGAGAGGTTCTCCACGCGGAAGCCGTCGCTGACGGTCTCCACCACCTTCGAGGAAATCTCGTAGTTGGTGAGTTCCTCGCGGCGCTCGTTCTGCTCGTTGGACCCGCCGCCGCTGTCGGCCGGAAGCTCTTCCTGAGGAATGTTCTGCTGAACCGTCACCGGCGCATCGGTCGCGGCGTTGCGCGACTGACCCGATTCCCGGACGGTCCGGATCGACCGCTCGACCCGGGAATCGGGATCGAAGATCGTCTCGGAGGTCCGGGTCAGGTCGGTGTCGAGTTCGGAGGCGACGCTGATCTCGAAGTTGTTGAGACCGAGATAGGGCGTCAGCGTGCGGCGGATGTTCTCCTCGATCTCCGCATTCACCTGGTTCTGCAGACGCGCCAGCTTGCCGCCGGCGGCGGTGGCGCCATCCTCGCCGGACGCGAGCACGGCGCCCTCGGTGTTGAGGACCGTGACGCCGTCGACCTTCATGCCGGGCAATGCGGACGCCACCAGATGGCGAATCGCCGGCGCGGCCGACGCATCCTGGGCGCTCTCGGTCTGGATCACGACGGAGGCGGAAGCCGCCTGCTGATCGCGCCGGAACGAACCGCGCTCGGGCAGGACGATGTGAACCCGCGCGGCCTTGATGCCGTTCATCGACTGGATGGTGCGCGCCAGTTCGCCTTCGAGCGCGCGAACCCGAGTGATCTCCTGCATGAAGGAGGTCAGGCCGAACGAACCGAGTTCGTTGAAGAGTTCGTAGCCGGAGTTGGCGTCCTGAGGCAGGCCCTTTTCGGCCAGATACATCCGCGCCTGGGATGTGTCGGAGTGAGCGACCAGGATGGAGGTGCCGTCGGAGGAGACATCGAAATCGATGCCGGCATCCTTCAGCGCGCTGCCCATCCGGGTAACGTCTTCGCGGGAAAGGCCCACATAAAGGGCCTCTCGCTCAGGCTGGCTGAGATAGTAGGCGCCGACGCCCACGACGAGAAGAACCGTGAGCCCGACGAGGCCCAGGGCGACGAGCCGGCGGGTGCCGAGCTCTTTGATATTTGTCCACAGGCGTTCTGCCTGCTCGCGGCCGCTCATCGACTGCTTCCGATCCTCGAAGGTCACGCTTGATCCGTCCACCGACCGGGGGACCCGGTCTGCTTCCGGCTGGCTGGGAACACATCTTCGGTGCGCCGGCTCGGTGGTCTCATGCCGGCTGCGTCCCGACATTCGACGATCAACCTTGCGCGGACATTGCAGGCAGCGCCGTCCGGGCGACTTATTGCTGCAGCGCACCTACGGAATCGCGCCCCGTAAGCGGACGCGCTAAGCGCTTGTCCCTCCAGCGCGTTTTGTTCCTAGCCCGCGCGCTGCTCAGGTCTGCCGGTTGACACGAAAAAGGCCACGCTGGTCGCCCAGCGTGGCCCTGACCTTCCCGAAGGAAAGCTGCGTCTGGTCTTACCGGAACAGCGTGAGCACGTTCTGGCTGGACGAGTTGGCGATGCCCAGGGACTGGATCGCCAGCTGCTGCTGGGTCTGCAGCGCCTTCAGACGGGTGGACTCTTCTTCCATGTTGGCATCGATCAGGGTGCCGATGGCGCGGTCGTTGGCGTCCATCAGAGCCGTCACGAACTCCGTCTGGGAGTCGATGCGCGTGGAGAACGCACCGGCCTTGGTCGAGGCGTCGGTCATGTCGAGCAGCGCGGCGTCGACGATCTTCAGGAAGCCGGCGATGTCACCAGCGGTGGCCGTGCTGATGTCGATGTTGGCAACCGCACCAGCGTCATAGCCGTTGGTGATGGTGGCCTCGCCATCGGCCATGCCGAGGTTGCCGACGTTCGCCGGGGTCGACGCACGGGAGTTCGAGATGGTGAACTCTTCGTCGCTGCCGAACACGATGTTGTTCGTCACCGCGTCGACCTTGACCTCGATGTTGTTGATGCCGGCGTTGGCCAGGGCGGCCTGGTAGGCATCACGCAGCTCGGTCACGGTGTCGACGGTGGCGTCGTTGTTGCCGACACCGGCCATCACGGCCTGATCGATGGTCACGGTGGTGCCGTTGACGTCGAACTCGAGCGTCTCACCGGTCATGTCCGGCGTACCGGTCAGACCGCCGAGAACCGTCTCGTACTGAGCCAGGCTCGAGGAGCCATTGCTCAGGCCCAGAGCCGCAGCCTGGCCGCCCGTGTTGACGCTGGTCACGTTGGAGACGGTGAACCGCTCGGCACTGGAGAAGCGAACGCCGTTGGCGTCGGCCTGGACGGTGACGCCAGAGATGCCGGCGTCGGCGAAGGCGCGTTCGTAAACGGCCACGAGTTCGGCGTTGGAGTCGACGACGTTGTCGTTGTTGCCGATGGCAGCCACGGTCGCGGCGTCGATCTGGACTTCGGTGCCGTTGAAGTCGAACCGAACGGTTTCACCGGTCATGTCCGGCGTACCGGTCAGGGTGCTCATGGTCAATTCGTCATTCGCGACGCGACGGGTCTTGTCCATGATGCCGGAGTTGGTGCCGGCCTCGTAGAGCGCGAAGTCGTCGATGTCGACGTTCATCGTGTCCACGGAGATCGACGAACCGGCACGCGAGAAGGACACGACGATGTCCTTGGTCTCGCCGGAGTTGGCGACCGAAAGCCAGTTGTTGCCGGAGATGACCGACGAGTCGGCCGTGCTGCGGATGCCTTCGAGCAGGCTGTTGATTTCCGTCTGCAGCTTGCCCTTGTCGGTCTCGGGAGCCGTCGCGGTGACGAGCTTTTCCTTGATCATCTGAAGGGCTTTGCGGGCGGTGTCGAGACCGGTGTTGGCGGTGTCGACCGAGGCGGAGCCAAGGCCCAGGGCGTCCTTAACAGCACCGAGGGCACCGTTGTCGGACTTGGTCGTCGTGGCGATCGACCAGTAGGCGGCGTTGTCGGCGGCGGAGTTGACCCGCAGGCCCGTCGACACGCGGTTGTTGGTTTCGTCGAGGTTGGTGTTGATGGAGCGCAGCGTCTGCAGCGCGACCATTGCGGAGGTGTTGGTATTGATGCTGGTCATCGAAATGTCCCTTGGATCTGAAGTCAGATGAATGGATGGGACATACCGGGCTTTCACCGGTATAGCGGAGCGGCATCATGCCTTTGGATGCGGACACGGTGTCCGTCCGGACCGCTCTGCTTGCCTCTGAACGCAAACAGCCAACCCGCTATGGCACGCAACATCGCTGCGGAAGCTTGCCTGAAGCTTGCTCCCACAGCGATGCCATGCGCCAAAGGGTTGGACTGCCCCGGACAAAGGCAGCTCGATGACCAGCCCAATTTGAGCGTTCTTTGATGGTTACGCCCCGAACCAGGGAGTTCAGGGCGTAACCGATCTTCCCCGTGGGGAAGCGAAGTCTGAGGACCTTACCGGAACAGCGAGAGCACGTTCTGGCTGGAGGAGTTGGCGATGCCCAGGGACTGGACAGCCAGCTGCTGCTGGGTCTGCAGCGCCTTCAGACGGGTGGACTCTTCTTCCATGTTGGCGTCGATCAGGGTGCCGATGGCGCGGTCGTTCGCATCCATCAGAGCCATCACGAAGCTCTCCTGCGACTCGATCCGGCTGGTGAGAGCACCGGCCTTCGTCGAGGCGTCGGTCATGTCGAGAAGCGCGGCGTCAACGATCTTCAGGAAGCCAGCGATCTCACCCTTGGAGGCAGTGGTGATGTCGATGTTGGCAACCGCACCAGCGTCATAGCCGTTGGTGATGGTGGCTTCGCCATCAGACATACCGAGGTTGCCGACGTTCGCCGGGGTCGACGCACGGGAGTTCGAGATGGTGAACTCGTCGTTGCTGCCGAACACGATGTTGTTCGTGGCGGCATCGACCCGGACATCAATGTTGTTGATGCCGGCGTTGGACAGAGCAGCCTGATAAGCGTCAGCCAGCTCGGTCACGGTGTCGACGACGGCGTCGGCGTTACCGACCCCAGCCATCACCGTCTGATCGACGGTCACGGTGGTGCCGTTGACGTCGAACGACAAGGTCTCACCGGTCATGTCCGGCGTACCGGTCAGACCGCCGAGGGTCCGCTCGAACTGAGCTTCGGTCGAAGATCCGTTGGTCAGACCGAGAGCAGCCGCCTGGCCAGCCGTGTTGACGCTGGTCACGTTGGAGACCGTGAACGACTCGGTGCTGGAGAAGCGAACGCCGTTCGCGTCAACCTGGGTCGTCACACCGGTGATGCCGGCGTCAGCGAAGGCGCGGTCGTAGACGGCCGCAAGTTCAGCAGCGGAGTCGACGACGTTGTCGTTGTTGCCGACGGCAGCCACGGTCGCAGCGTTGATCTGCACTTCGGTGCCGTTGAAGTCGAACGACACGGTCTCACCGGTCATGTCCGGCGTGCCGGTCAGCGTGCTCATGGTGAACTCAGAGTTCGCCACGCGGCGCGACTGATCCATGATGCCGGTGCTGGTTCCGTCCTCGTAGAGGGCGAAGTCGTCGATGTTCACCTGGATGGTGTCGACAGCGATCGAAGAACCGGTACGCGAGAACGACACGACGACGTCCTTCGTGTCACCCGAGTTGTTCACCGAAAGCCAGTTGTTGCCGGAGATGACCGACGAGTCGGCCGTGCTGCGGATGCCCTGCAGAAGGCTGGAAATTTCCGTCTGCAGCTTGCCCTTGTCGGTCTCAGGAGCCGTCGCGGTGACGAGCTTCTCTTTGATCTTCTGAAGGGCTTCGCGGGCGGTGTCGAGACCGGTGTTGGCGGTGTCGACCGAGGCAGAGCCAAGGCCCAGGGCGTCCTTAACGGCACCGAGAGCGCCGTTGTCCGACTTGGTCGTCGTAGCGATCGACCAGTAAGCGGCGTTGTCGGCGGCGGAGTTGACCCGGAGGCCCGTCGACACGCGGTTGTTGGTCTCGTCGAGGTTGTTGTTGATCGAGCGCAGCGTCTGCAGCGCGACCATCGCCGAGGTGTTGGTGTTGATGCTCGTCATGGGAATGTCCCTCTACTTTTAAGTGTGGTTTGCGGGGGACATACCGGAGTTTCACCGGTATGGCAGGGCGACATCATGCCTTTGGTTGCCGAGCCGTCTTTTCTTTCTAAGACCCGACGCTGACTCCGCTTTTCGGTGCCAGCCAACCTGCCATGGCCGGACATTCGCAGACGAAGCTTGCGCGAAGGTTGTGGACTCCACAGGTCAAGTATCTAATACTGCAGTGCAATACTTTTTTCAATTTGTAGTTAATTAACGTATTTATTCAACATATTCACAAAAGCGACGTAAACCGATTGCCTTAGGTTTTGTTAGAAAAATCTGCAGAATGCCGGGAAAACTTGTGGACCGCCGGCGCCGCACCCGATGACAAGGGACCGGACCGCACAGGCTCACGCCTATGTTGCAATGCAGCATAAACAGCAAACCGGACGCATGGCCGACGCTCTCGAAGCTGACAAAAAAGCGCTTGAGGCAGAAAAAATCTGCGGGCGTCGAACGGCCCTTTGCGGCGGGTGTCGGCGCCTTGGGATCGCCAAGGCGAAAACCGGCGAAATCGCTTTGAGGCGGAGAGATCCGCTTCGCTGCCACGGGCCAGGCCGTCCACCCTGCCCGGATGCGCTCAACGGCGCGTTGCGTGCGAACCAGGGCGGAATCAGGGATCAGGACGTGCCGGGCGCCGGGAGCCGCTGCCGTCCGGTGATGCGCACGGAATGACGGCAGACGGCCACGGCGCCCGGCCCTGCGCCGCGACGTTCGTCGGCGGCTGCGGTCGGGTCCGTTCCGCAAATGTGGACCAGAGAACCCCCGAGGCATCGGGATGCGGAGGGCCGAGGTTGGGCGTGCAGGCTTGCCGCAGCAGCGACCGGGCGAAGGGATTGCTGAGCCATTGCCGTTCCGGCCTCTTCGAGAGGCAAGCTGTTGAGACGCCGCAGTCGGGCGAACCGAGGCGCTCCACCGGACGCCGACGCGGCTTGGATCCGCCTCGTCGACCTGTGCCGACCCGGAATGGCCGCTTCTATCGCGGCGCGTCCGGCATGGTCTCGCCGCCCCAGGTCCGAGACCATTCGCATTCGCGGGTCCATGCCCGGGCGCGCGAAGAACGGCGCTAAAACGAAAAACGGGACGCCGGCATCACACCGGCGTCCCGTTCTGGTTTCGGGTCCCGCCGTCGGGCGGGACGAGTGGCAGCGCAGCTAGAAGAACGACCGCACCAGGCTGCCGATCAAGAGGTTCCAGCCGTCGATCAGGATGAAGAACAGGATCTTGAACGGCAGCGCGATCACCGTCGGCGGCATCATCATCATGCCCATGGACATGACCAGCGTGGCGACGATCATGTCGATTACGAGGAACGGCAGCACGATCAGGAAGCCGATCTCGAAACCGCGCCTGAGCTCGGAAATCATGAACGCGGGAACGAGGATGCGCAGCTCGACCGTATCCCCCGGCTCGATCGGCGAAACGCCCGCGAGATCGGCGAAGAGAAGCACGTCCTTCTCGCGCACGTTGTTCAGCATGAAGGTGCGGAACGGGTCGACGATGCGCTCGTAGGCCTCCCGCTCGGTGATCTGGTTTTCCGTGAGCGGCTGGATGCCGTCCTCCCAGGCCCGCTCGAAGGTCGGCTGCATGACGAAGAACGTCATGAACAGGGCGAGACTGATCAGGATCAGGTTGGCCGGCGTCGTCTGCAGGCCGAGGCCGGAACGCAGGAACGAGAGCGCGACCACGAACCGGGTGAAGCTCGTCACCATGATCAGGATGCCCGGTGCGATCGACAGCACCGTGATCAGGGCGATGAACTGGATCATCCGGCCGCTGGCGGAGGACGATCCCTCCGGCAGCAGACTGCCGAGGGACGGAATGTCCTGGGCCGCGGCCAGTTGCGGCACCGTCATGACCGCCGCGGCGATGCCGGCGGCGGCGAGGTTGCGGGGGGCGAGAAAGCCGCTGAACGTCATTATTGCAGGACCATTGTTTTGACGACGAGTTCACTGACCTTGCCGCCGGTGCGCACGATCGCCCGCTCGTTCAGGTCGTCTCGCAGATACTGAAGCGCCGAGGGCCCCTGCAGCTGGCTCAGCGACAGCGTGCGCCCGTAGGCGGCGATGTCCTGGGCAATCTGGGCCGCCGCGATCTGCGGGTTTTCCAGCGCGCCGTTGGGGAACACGATCGCGGTTTCCAGACGCATCCAGGTGTCGCTGGGAGCGGCCAGGTTGATGATGACCGGATCCAGCGACAGGAGGACCATGTCGCCGGAATATTTGAGCTGGCTCGCTTGGACGACCGGCTCGTTCGCTTCCTCGCGGCTGGTGACCGCCTCTTCGACCGAAGAGGCGACCTTGATGCCGATGCCACCGCCGGCGCCAATCGCCAGCAGCGTGAGAAGCACGACGGCGATGATGGTGCCGCCGCCCTTCTTCTTCCCGTCCTTGGGAGCCGCCTCCGCCGGATCGTTACCTTGCGTGTCTTTCGCCATGGCGGGACCCGATCAGAACGGAGCGACTTTGTCGTAAACCCGCTGACCCCATGCAGGCTGCTGCATGTCGGTGAGCCGGCCACGTCCGCCGTAGGAAATGCGCGCCTCGGCGATCTTGTCGTAAGGGATCGTGTTGTTGTCGGAGATGTCGAGCGGACGCACGATGCCGGCGATGTTCAGCACCCGAACCTCGTAGTTCACGCGGATCTCCTGGGAGCCGCTGATCAGGAGGTTGCCATTCGGCAGCTTGTCGAGAACGACGGCGGCGACGGACAGGCGGAGCTTTTCCGACCGGTCGATCGAACCTTCGCCCGACGAGCTCGTGCTGGAGTCGATCCCGAGATCGGCCGACACTTCGCCCGAGCCGCCGCCGGCGCCGAAGCCGACGGCGGACAGTGCGGTGAAGAAGCCGAAATCCGCATTGCCGTCGCGCGACCGGTCGGTGGCGTTGTCGAACTGGGCCTGATCGTTGATCTGGATGAGGACCGTCAGCACGTCACCGACATGAGCCGCGCGGATGTCGCGGAAGAGATCGACGCCCTGCCCGCCCCAGGTCGAGCCCAGGGAGCTCGGACCGGCCGCGGCGAAGCTGGTCGGAACCGGCGCAGTGGCCACGTTGACGCCGTAGCCGACCGGGGTCAGCTCCGGGCCGCTCATGAGGTTGTCGTGCGACTGACAGCCGGCGAGGAGCAATGCGCCCGCCACGCTCGCATAGAGCCAGGGTTTCATCCCGAATTCCTTCGATTGGTCTCGGGGTTGGCAAGCCCCGCCATGATGTTGGTGAGCTGGGCCGCTGTGCTCGGATCCATTTCGTTGAGGATCGCGCTCGCGGTGCGCGGCGGAAGCTTGGCGAGGATCGCCGCTGCCGTGAATTCATGCATGATCGCAAGCTGTTCGGAGGCTGCGTCCGGCCGCATCTCGGTGTAGATGGCGACCAGGTTCTCTTCCGCGCTGGCGAGGAACTTCTCGCGGCGCTCCAGCCAGTCCTCGTATTCCGCCCGCTTCTGCTCGAGCATGGCGATACGGTCCTGCACCTTCACCTCGAGCGCCTTGAGCGCTTCGACCTGGCGCTGGAAGCGGGCGTCCGCCGCCCGGTCGGCGATGTTGGAGCAGTATTCGGCGGCCGCCCGCTCGTCGGGGTTCGACGGACGCAGCGCGGCGGCTGCGGCCGCTCTGGCCTGCTGCGCGCTGATGTCGGTGGCCTGTGTCTGGGCGTCCTGGGCCTGGGCCGCCGTGACGGCGAACGAGGCTACCAGAAGGCCGGCGAGTGTGCGGGAAACCATCATGGTTCCATCCCTCCCCGTTGGGTCGTCGTGCCGCCGCGTCAGGCGACGGCTCACTGGACGATAAGTTCAGCCTGCAGGGCGCCGGCCGTCTTGATGGCCTGCAGCACTGCGATGATGTCCGACGGTTTGAGACCGACGCGGTTCAGGCCGTGGACAAGGGTTTGCAGATCCGTGCCACCCACGATGGCGAGGTGGCCGGGTTCTTCGGCCGCGTTCACCGTGGTGCGCGGGACGATCGCCGTGACGCCGTCGGAGAACGGGTTCGGCTGCGAGACGAGCGGCTGCTCGGTGATCCGCACGGTGATATTTCCGTGGGCCATGGCGACCGTCGAGATCTGGACGTTCTGGCCGACGACCACCGTTCCGGTGCGCTGGTCGATCACCACCCGGGCCGGCGTATCCGGCTGGACCGTGAGGTCGCCGATCTCGGCCAGGAAGCGGGCCTTCGACACGTTGCTCGGACGGTTAAGGACCACGGTGCGCAGATCGCGTTCGTGGGAGCCGCCCTGCCCGTAGCGGGTCTCAGTGTAGGCATTGACCGCATCGGCGATCAGCGCCGCCGTCTTGAAGTCGGGGTTCTCCAGCTCCAGCACGAGCTGGCCGATGCTGGCGAGACCGCCCGGCACGACCCGCTCGACGATGGCGCCGTTCGGGATGCGCCCCGCCGTCGGCACGCCCTGGGTGAGCGATTCCGCGATGCCCTGGGCATTGAAGCCGGACACGGCGATCGGCCCCTGGGCCACCGCATAGACTTCGCCGTCGCCACCCATCAGCGGCGTCACGATCAGCGTGCCGCCCATGATGGAGGTGGCGTCGCCGATGGACGAGATGTTGACGTCGATACGCGAACCGATGCCGGCGAAGGCCGGGAGGTCGGCGGTGACGGTCACCGCGGCCACGTTGCGCGCCCGGAGCGGCACGTCCTGGACGTTGATGCCCATGCGGTCGAGCATCGACTGCAGCGCCTGTTCCGTATAGGGCGCGTTGCGCAGCGTATCGCCGGTGCCCTGCAGACCCATCACCAGGCCGTAGCCGACGAGCTGGTTGTCGCGGACACCCTGGACACTGGTGATGTCCTTGATCCGGGTCGCGCCGGCCGGGGCCGCCGCGCCGACCACGAGGGCGGCGATGAGAAGAAGCCAGCGCATCATAGTCCGCCCCCCACGAGCAGGCTGCCATCGTCCTGGACCAGGCCGGTGAGCATCTGGCCGGAATCGATGTTGCGGGCCTGAACCATGGCGCCGAGCGAACCCGACTGGAGCGGCATCACCGTTGCCGTGATCGACAGGGTGCCGGCCTCGAAGCGGGCGACCGTCGGCTGTCCGCGCGACACCAGCATCGGATCCTCGAAAGAGTTGTTCGGGATCGGCTTGCCGGCCACGAGGGTCCGCTTGGCGACCTTGCCGATGATCGGATGCGCCGAATCCAGCACCGCCAGCGGCCGGTCCGGATCGAAATAGAACGGCTTTTCGGTCAGCATCTCGCCGGAGATCAGGTCTCCGGGATAGATCGTGACGGCCGGGACGGGCAGCAGCCCCTGCACCTGGCCGGCGCTTGCCGACCCGACGGCCGCCGCCGAAACGGCAGCGGCCAGGGTCGCGATCGAAAGGAGATGGCGAAGCAGGCGGACCATCATGCGGCCTCAGCGGATGCCCTTGGACACGGTGCCGGCCATCTCGTCGGAGGCCTGGATCACCTTGGAGTTCATTTCGTAGGCGCGCTGGGCCGATATCAGCTCGGTGATTTCCTTCACCGGGTCGACGTTCGACGATTCCAGGTAGCCCTGATGGATCTTGCCGAGGCCCTCTTCGGTCGCCACGCCCTCGAACGGAGCGCCGGACGCCGGGGTCTCGCGGAAGAGGTTGTCGCCGAGCGGCTCGAGACCGGCTTCGTTGGCGAACGAGACCAGGGTCAGCTGACCGAGAAGCAGCGGCTCCTCCTCGCCGGCGAGCCGGGCGTAGACCTCACCCGACTCGTTCACGACGATGTCGGTCGTGTCCTCGGGAAAGATGATGGCCGGCTCGACATTGTAGCCCTCGATGGTGACGAGCTCGCCGTCCGGCCCCTTGTTGAAGGTGCCGGCGCGGGTATAGAGCGCCTCGCCGTTCGGGCCCTCGATCTGGAACCAGCCCTTGCCGTTGATCGCCAGATCCAGCGGGTTCGAGGTCTGGGCCAGCGAGCCCTGGATGTGCAGGTTGCGCACGCCGACGGTGCGCACGCCGAGGCCCACGCGGGCCCCCTCCGGCACCGGAGCGCCGCCGCCCTGGTTCGGAACGCCCTGAACCCGCTCGAACTGGTAGAGCAGGTCGGCGAACTCGGCGCGGGCGCGCTTGAAGCCGGTCGTGTTGATGTTGGCAACGTTGTTGGCGATGACCTCAACGTTGGTCTGCTGGGCACTCATGCCCGTGGCGGCGATCGCAAGCGCTTTCATCGGTCCGTCCTCAGATCGCCATCCGGCTGACTTCTTGGTAGGCGTTCACGACCTTGTCGCGGATCGCGATGGCCGCCTGCAGCGTCTGCTCCGCCGACATGATCGCCTCGACGACCTTCTGCACCGAGGTGTTGCCCTCGATGCCGGACAGGGCCGCTGCCTCGCCGGTCTTCAGCGTGTTGACGGCATTGCTGGACATCTGCGCCAGGACGTCGCCGAATTCGGTCGGCGAGGCACCGCTGGCCGCAGCGCCGGCGCCCTGAGGGCGGATTTCGGAGGCAACGGAGCCGACGGCCCCGATCGAGTTAATCATCATCATCACGAGCCCCTGAGGAGGTCGATGGTCATCGACACCATCGAACGCGCCTGCTTCATCATCTGTAGGTTGGCTTCATAGGAGCGGGTGGCCTCGCGCATGTCGGCCATCTCCATGAGCATGTTCACGTTCGGAAGCTTGACGTTGCCGTCTGCGTCCGCTGCCGGGTGACCCGGGTCGTATTCGATGCGGAACGGCGTATCGTCGTCGTTCACGATGGCATCGACGCGCACGCGCTCGGCACCGAGCGCCGCGTCGAACTTGGATTCGAACAGGATGGTCTTGCGGGAGTAAGGATCCGCTCCCTGCGTCGACCCCGTCGACTGAGCGTTCGCAAGGTTCTCGGCCACGATGCGCAGCCGGGCGGACTGGGCTTCCAGTCCGGCGCCGGCCAGCCGGCCGATCGACGTCAACGGATCGATCATCCGGTGCTCCTCAGGCTGGTCATGATCATGCGGTGGAACGACCGCACGATGCTGGTATCGAGGGTGAAAGCGCGGCTCGTTTCGTTCGCCTTGGCGAGCTCTTGGTCGATGCGCACACTGTTGCCGGAATGGGTCACGTCCCAGGTGTCGACTTCACGCGCTTCGTTGCCGCCGGTCGGACCGTATCCGACCCCGATATGCCCCTGCGAAGTCGCGGCCATCCGCAGACTCGTCTTGTCCAGGACGCTCTCGAAAGGCTCGATGTCCTTGGCTTCGAATCCGGGCGTGTTCGCATTCGCGATATTCGCGGTGATCGTCGCTTGCCTTGTCGCCGCCCATTCCGCATGGCGGCCAGCAAGGCCAAAAAGATGAATAGGTTCCACCAGGAGCCTCCACTGCTTCATCGAGGGTGACCCTAGGGGCGCAACCTTGCCCGAGGCTGGTGGCGAAGAACTTTTTTTGCGCCGCACAAGAGACAGGCTGCGGGCGAAGTCGGATGCCTTCGGAATTAGGCCCGGAGCGCAGACCACCAACGAAAACGCGCCGGCGACAGGGCGTCGTCAGCGCGTTTCGAAGGTCCGAAAGAAGACGGTCGGCGATCAGTTCTGGGACCGATCCGACGCCTGGTCCGACGCGGCCCGATCGATTCGGCCGGGGCCGGTCTCGCTGACGCTGCCGTCGGCCAGAACCGCGGCAAAGCGGCGCCAGGTCTCCTCGTCGTCTCCCGGCCAGCGGGAAAACAGGAGGCCGTGCAGATTGACGCCGACGAAATCGGAATCGAAGACCAGACTGAAATAGGCGGTCATCTGGGTGTGACGGAGCTCCAGCTCGATGGTGGCCATCGGCTTGCGGCCCCATTCGCAGAATGCGCTCGCCGTTCCGCCGTAGCGCAGGAACCCCGTCTTCAGATGTCCCTCGGTCGAGGAATCGATCAGGTCCGCCAGCAGCTCGTCGCGCTCGAAGAGGATGTAGCCGATCAGAACGCCGGCATCGGCGAGCTGCAGTTCCGCGATGAACGGCCGGAGCAGCCGCGCCAGCGATTTTTCGTAGCGCCGCCGCGTATCGACGGTCTCGCCCGACATATCCATGAAATGGCTAGTGTTCGACACGACCGCCTCCAGGGTGGGAGTAAATGTAGTAGATGATCCGCGCGACCGCCGTGTAGAACTCCGGCGGGATCCATTGATCGACCTCCACGGCGTCGTAGAGGGAACGCGCGAGGGGCTTGTCCTCGATGATCGGGATCTCGTGCTGCGTCGCGATTTCGCGAATCTTCAGCGCGACCAGATCGGCGCCCTTTGCCACCACCAGCGGGGCCCCGCCCTCGTCCTGGCGATAGCGCAGCGCGATGGCGTAGTGGGTCGGGTTGGTGATGATCAGGGTGGCCTCGGGCACGTTGGTCAGCATGCGATGGCGGGCGCGGTCGCGGGCGAGCGAGCGCATGCGCGCCTTCACCAACGGGTCGCCTTCCATCTGCTTCATCTCGTCCTTCTGCTCCTTGCGCGACATGCGCAGATCCTTGCGCCACTTGAAGCGCGACCACAGGAGATCGGCGGCGACGAGGAGGATCGTGGCGGCGCAGACCGCGGCCACCAGCCGGGTCGACAGCGACAGGATCTGGCTCGGCAGAAGCGTCGGATCCGTCGTCACCGCATTGATGACGCCGACGATCTCGTTGCGCAGCAGCATCACGGTGATGACGCCGACCAGCCCGAACTTCGCCAGCGCGCGTAGGAACTCCACCATACCCTGCACACCGAAAACGCGCTTCCAGCCGGAAGCCGGAGAAATCCGGTTCCATTGCGGGCGGATCCGTTCCCCGACGATCCGCGGCGCGTTCTGGGAAAGGGAAGCGAACAGTCCGAACACCGCCAGGAGGGCGACGATCGGCAGAATGAAAAGAGCCATCAGCTTGCTGATGTCGATCAGCAGGACGACGGCGTCGCTGCCGTCCCCGATCATCATGTCGCCCGCCTCACCGAACAGGCGGGAGAGCTTGATCGCCAGCTCCGGCACCTTTTCCGCCAGGAGAAACGACATCACCAGGAGAATGCCGAGCAGGGACGCAAAGATGGGAGCTTCCTTGGAGAAGGGCGTATTTCCCTTCTCCAGCGCGTCGGAAATCTTCTTTTCCGACGCCTCCTCTGTCTTGCTGTCCTTATCCTGGTCTTCGGCCACGTGCCCGGCCCGCCTAGCTCATGTAGCCGTCGTCATCGGCATCGGCGATCTCGATCTCGCCGCGACCGGCCATTTCGAGAGCCATGTCGGTGATGACGCGGCGCGCATCGGCGATGTCACGCTGGGAGGAAGGCTCGCTGTTCGCGATTTCCTGCTCGACCATGCGCCGCACGCGGGCGCCGAGCGACTGCAGGATGATGTCGCGGAAATCGGGATCCGTGCCCTTGAGGGCGACCACGACCTTCTCGGTCGGAACCTGGTCGAACAGGGTGGTGCGGGCGCGCGGGGTGAGCCGGACGATGTCGTCGAAGGTGAACAGGAGCCCCTTCAGGATCTCCGCGGACTTCGGCTTCGAACCGGCCAGATCCTCCAGCACCTGCTCCATCTGGTCCCGCTCCATCTTGTTGATGATGTCGGCCATGCGGGCATGGGTGTCGGAGCCGGCGTTGCGCGAGAAGTTGACCATGAAATCCTCATGGATCGTCTTCTCGATGATCTGCATCGTCTCGTTCACGATCGGCTTGAAGGTCAGCATCCGCCGGGTGAGGTCGTTGCGCAGCTCCGGCGTCAGATGCGCCATCGTCTTGGCCGCGCAGGCCGACTTCACCTTCGACAGGATCAGCGCCGCCGTCTGCGGGTGCTCCTTCGCGACGTAGCTGGCCAGCGACTGCTCGGAGACCTGGGAGATCCGGTCCCAGATCGAGTGGTTCTGGTTGCCCAGAACGTCGCTCACGATCTGCTTCACCTCGTCCGGATCGAGGATGCCGGAGAGCAGCTTCTCGACCTCGTCGACGGTTCCCACAAGGCTCGCGCCGGTTCCGAACTGGGTCGCGAAGTCCTCGATGATCGACTCGATCTGGGAGGCCCCGACCGGGCGCAGCTCGGCGATCGACCGCGTGACCATGCGGATCTCGTCGGCATTGAAATGCCGCATGACGCGGGCGGCCGTCGGCTTGCCCATCGCCATGAGCAGGGCGGCGACTTTATCGGGACCCTTGAGGGGGCGCGTGCGCGAGGTCGGAGTAGCGGTGACCATTTACGGGTTCGCTTTTCTGCGGATCGGGAACGTTCGGGATCGCCGGGTGGGCGTCAGTTGCGGCCGTCGGCGCTCGGAGGGCCCACGATCTCCGTCAGCGAGACGCCGAAGCGGGAGTTGTCGTCTTCCACGACGACCACTTCGCCACGGGCGATGATGCGGCCGTTGACCACGACGTCCACGGGCTCGCCGACACGGTGGTCCAGCGGGACGATGGCGCCACGTCCAAGCTTCATCAGATTGGCGACCGGCATGCTCGCCGAGCCGAGCACGACCTGCATCTCGACGGGAATGCGCAGGATGGAGTCGAGATTGCGCTCGGCCCCGAAGGTCCATTTTTCCGCAACCTTCTCCTCACCCTCACTGGCCTCCGCTTCGAACGCGTCGTCGCGGGTCTCGTCGTCGGAGAAATCATCGGTGTCGTTCATGGGGATCCCCTAGTTCCTACTGGCCCAGCGTGGAGCGGGCGTTGTCGTTCGAGCGGGCGGTTTCCGAAGGGCCGGAGCGGCCCGTCCGTGTATCGATCTCGCGGACGAGGCGCTCGGCCGCTTCGATGCGGCCGGCCAGCGCAAGCGCGGTCTCGCGCCCTTCGGCATTCAGTGTGGCGACGGCGCTGCGGGCCGCCTGAAGGGCGTCGTCGGTCTCGGCCAGGATCCGCTTGTAGTCGGAATGGTAGACTTCCAGACGCTTCAGGCGCCGGTACATCGCAAACGCGATGACGCTTGTGACGACCAGAGCAACGAGCAGCGCGGTATCAGCCAGATAGGATGTCATCGTAGAACTCCTGCTCGCGATCGACCATGTCCTCGATCCGCAGCTTGTACACGCCGTCGGCCTGGCCGAGCTGGCACCAGAACAGCGGCTGGTTGTTGCCTTCCAGCTTGACCTGGGTCTTCGGCGTCGCCGAGAGCTGGAGCACCTGCCCCACCTTGAGGTTGGAAATCTCTTCGAGCGATATCTTCCGCGATTCCAGGATCGCGTTGAGGGTGACGGTGGTCTTCTGAACCTCGGTCTGGATCTGCTTGACCCAGGTCGCGTCCCGGACGGACGAATCGCCGGTGAAGGCGCGCGCCAGCGTCTGCCGCATCGGCGTCAGCGCCGACTGCGGGATCATGACGAACATCTCGCCGCCGCGGTTGATCGCCTGCAGCAGAAACTTCGCCACGACCGACTGGTTGTTGCGACGGCCGATGACCGCGAAGTCGAGACGGGTCTCGAGACGCTCGAACTTGAAGGTCGTGTCGGTGACCAGCGAGAAGGATTCCTTCATCGCCTTGCCGACCATTTCGAACAGCGCCCGACAGATGCTCAGCTCGATGTTGGTGAAGGCCCGTTCGTCGTCGATCGGCGGCTCCGATCCGTCGGACCCGAACAGCGCCTCCACCATGGTGAAGACGAAGTCGCGGTCGAACCCGACGATGACATGGGAGTCCCAGCCAGGGGCGTGGAACACGCCGACCACGGCGTTGCCTTCATATTCTTCCAGAACGTCGCCGATCCGGCCGTTCTCGATGTGGCTCATCGAGTAGTAGCATTGGGACGCGGCGAGCTGCCGGAGACCGTCCGCGCAGTAGGTCGACACGCGGTCGAAGATCACGTGGAGCATCGGCAGCCGGTCGAGAGACAGGCCGGCTGCGTCGAGAAGCATGTCGCGGATGTTGTCGCCGCGCGCCTGGGAATTCATCGCATTCATGGAACTAGGCAGCCTGCTGCATGCTCGCCGAACCCGGCGTGTTGGCAATCACGTCATTCTCGACATCGTCGATCGAAGGACGCTCGGCGGCGGAAATCGTCTTGCGGCCGTGCTCGAGGGCCACCTGCGGAAGGGCGCCGTTCATGTAGGCGATCACCGACTGCTTGATGATGATGTACGGCAGACACTGCTTCTCGCGGACAGTTTTGATCTTGGTCGCGAGCGGGCCGATGATCGCATAGGATCCGAAGATGCCGATGAAGGTTCCGATCAGGGCCGAGCCGATATAGTGGCCCAGAATTTCCGGTGACTGATCGATGGCCCCCATCGCCTTCACGATTCCCAGCACGGCGGCGCAGATGCCGATCGCCGGAAGCGCTTCAGAGACGGCGCTGAGCGCGGAATACGGCTTGGTCTTGTACTTCTTGATCGTGTTGATTTCCTGCTCCATCAGCGCCTCGATTTCATGCGAACGGGCGTTGCCGATGAGGATCAGGCGGACATAGTCGCAGATATACTGCGTCAAGTACTTGTCCTTGTAGATCTTCGCGTAGTGCTGGAAGATCGGTGACTCGCCAGGATTGTCGATGTGGCCTTCGACCTCGTTGCGCGGCTTTGAGCGCAGCTCCCGCATCAGCGAATAGAGCAGACCCAGCAGCTCCAGATAGTCCGGCTTCTTGGGGCCCGCTCCCTTGATGGCTTCGAATATGCCTTTGCCGGTGTCTTTGATCACCGCCATCGGGTTGGCGATGATGAAGATGCCGAGCGCGATGCCGCCGATGATGACGTATTCGAACGGCTGCCAGAGCACGCCGATATGACCGCCCATGGCCATAAAGCCGCCGGCCATCGAGCCGATACCGATGATGAGACCAAGGAAAACGCCCAAGGTTCGATCCTTCCCTGTGAGAGCGGACCGACTTTGGGCGCACTAGCTTGCGTGAGGCTGATCAATCGGAGGCTATTTCGCAGCGCAAAAGCGGGCAGCCTCGCGCAAGCCTGAGCGGTCACGATCCACGGGCTCATCCGAGGATCGAAACATGATCTCGACCTACACTTCATATCGTATGGCCACGCGGGATCTCGACCGCACCCTGTCGCTCAAGCTGCAGGAGGCTCCGGTCAAGCTCGAGACGACCTACTACCTGGAGAATATCTCCAAGGTGAAGAACGTCGACGAGTTTCTCGAGGATACCCGGCTCTTCAAGTACGCGATGAAGGCCTTCGGTCTCGAGGAGATGTCGCACGCCAAGGGCCTGATGCGGAAGATCCTGAGCGAGAGCCTGGACGATCCGAAGGCCTACGTGAATCGGCTCGACGACGACCGCTTCAAGGAATTCGCGCTCAGCTTCAACTTCGTCGACAGCGGCAGCGTGGTGACCGAACTCGCCCTCGCCCGCGAGGACGTGGTCTCCCGTTACGTCCGGCAGAGCCTGGAATCGGATCTCGGACAGGAGAACGAAGGCGTCCGGCTGGCGCTTTATTTCGAGCGCAACGTCGACAGCCTCAAGTCCGGCTACAGCATCCTTGCCGACCCCGCCCTTCAGGAGGTCGTCTTCACGGCCCTCGGCTTCCCCGACGAGATGAAGGGCGCGAACATCGACAATCAGGCCGCCACCATCGAGAAGCGCCTGGATGTCGCATCCCTCAAGGATCCGAAGGAACTGGAGAAGTTCCTCGCCCGGTTCACGGCCATGTGGGACATGAAGACCGGCGTTCAGACCTCTCCAATTCTGACTCTGTTCTCCAGGCAGCCGCAGACATCGATCGGGCTCGACCTGGCCATGACATTCAATCAATTCCGGCGCGGAGGCTAAATCTTGTCGTCCAGTCTTTATGTGGCGCTGTCCGGTCAGGTCGCGCTCGAGCGCCGTATGACCACGGTCGCCCACAACGTCGCCAACATGAACACCGGCGGCTTCCGCGCCGAGGAAGTCCAGTTCGACACGGTGCTGTCGAAACTCGGCACGCGGGAAGTGGCCTATTCTTCGACCGGCGACACCTTCATTTCCCGCAAGGCGGGCCCGGTGACCTACACCGGCAACAAGCTCGACGTCGCCATCGACGGCGACGGCTGGTTCAGTATCGAGACGCCGGCCGGCAACGCCTACACCCGCGACGGGCGCCTGCAGATCAACGAGGCGGGCGACCTCCTGTCCTCGTCCGGCCACCCGATTCTCGATGCCGGCGGAGCGCCGATCGCCATCGACCCGGCCGCAGGCGAAGTCTCGATCGGCCGCGACGGCATGATCTCCCAGGGCGAGCAGCAGATCGGCGCGCTGGGCCTGTTCCTGCTGCCGGCCGATGCGCGCCTCAGCCGCTACGGGGACAACGCCGTCCTGTCCGACCAGGCCGCGCTTCCCGTCGAGGATCGTGTCGGCAACTCGGTGAAGCAGGGCTACGCCGAAGGCGCCAACGTCAATCCGATCATGGAAATGACCAAGCTCATCATGATCTCGCGCGCCTTCGACAGCGCCGCATCCGCCGTCGAGCGCAGCGAAAGCACCGAGCAGCAGGCCATCCGGTCGCTCGGCCCGAGCTCCTGATCCTCCGCCAGTGCTTCGTTTCCGCCGCACCGAGAGGGATAGCGCCGCATGAACACCCTGACGCGCCTCGCCGGTACGCTCGAAGAGGCCCGCACCGAGGTTCCCCTGGTGCGGATCGGCGGTGTGGTGCGCGAAGTCGCGCCGCACTACTACCGCGTGGCGGGGCTGTCGCCCTTTCTCCGGCTCGGTGACCGGGTCGGCTTCGACGACGGCGACCGCCAGGTGACCGGCGAAGTCATCCGCGTCGACGACGAGACCGTCGCGGTCAAGCCGTTCGACGGCAAGATCAACATCGGCGTCGGCCAGACCGCCTACCGGCTCGGCGCCATGGGGCTGAAACCGCACGAAGGCTGGATCGGCCGCGTGGTCAACGCGCTTGGCGAACCGCTCGACGATCAGGGTCCCCTGCCCCGCGGCGAAAGGATGATGCCGCCGGACCGGGAACCGCCGGCCGCGATGACCCGGGCAAGGATCAACAAGCCGCTGATGACCGGCATCAAGGTCATCGACCTGTTCACGCCGCTCTGCGAAGGCCAGCGGATCGGCATCTTCGCCGGCTCCGGCGTCGGCAAGTCGACCATGCTTGCGATGCTGGCGGGCGCGGAAGGTTTCGACGTCGTGGTGGTCGGCCTCGTCGGCGAACGCGGCCGCGAAGTGCGCGAATTTCTCGAAGGTCCGCTGGCCGCGAACCGGGCCAAGTCGGTGGTCGTGGTCTCGACCGGCGACGAAAGCCCGATGATGCGCCGCCTCGCGCCGCAGTCGGCCATGTCGATCGCGGAATATTTCCGCGACCTCGGCAAGTCGGTCCTGCTCATCATCGATTCCGTGACGCGCTACGCCCATGCCGCCCGCGACGTGGCGCTGGCGGCCGGCGAGCCCGCCGTGACGCGCGGCTATGCGCCGAGCACGTTCTCCGACCTGCCGCGGCTTCTGGAGCGCGCCGGCCCCGGCCTCGACGGCGGCGGCACGATCACCGGCATCTTCTCCGTCCTCATCGACGGCGACGACCACAACGATCCGGTCGCCGATTCGATTCGCGGCACCCTCGACGGCCACGTGGTCCTCGACCGCTCGATCGCCGATCAGGGACGGTTTCCGGCCGTCAACATCCTCGGCTCCATCTCGCGCCTGGCCGAACTGGTCTGGTCGAAGGAGCAGCGCGAACTGGTCCGCCGCCTCAAGGCGATGATCGCGCGCTTCGAGGACACCCGCGATCTGCGGCTTCTGGGCGGCTACACGCCCGGCGCCGATCAGGACCTCGACCAGGCCGTCGCCCTGGTCCCGAAAATCTACGAAGCGCTCCGACAGAGCCCGGATACGCCTCTGTCCAAGGACGCCTTCGCCGAGCTCGCGCGGATCATGAAGGGGTAACCCGCCGCGCCCGCCGCCATCGTCTCGTCCCGCGGCCCCCGCGAGACGGCCAGCCTCGCACAAGCCAAACCAGTTCTAGTACGGCAAGTCCAACCGGGAGAATACCCATGAGCCTCTACGGGATGCTTCGCACGGGCGTGTCGGGCATGAATGCCCAGTCCACGAAACTCTCGACGGTGGGCGATAACATCGCCAACGCCGACACCACGGGGTACAAGCGTGCCTCGACCGAATTTTCTTCCCTGCTGATGCAGAACTCCAAGACCAGCTACAATTCCGGCTCGGTCGTCACCAACGTTCGCTACGCCATCAGCCAGGAAGGCCCCCGGATCTACACCACGTCGCCGACGGATCTGGCGGTCAACGGCAGCGGCTTCTTCGTCGTCCAGGATCCTTCCGGCCAGCCGTTCCTGACCCGCGCCGGCGGCTTCGAGGTCGACGGGGCGACCGGCCTCCTGAAGAACCAGGCCGGCTTCACCCTGATGGGCTACGACATCTCCGGCGGCCAGCAGCCCGCGGCGGCCCTGAACGGCTACGCTAACATGGTCCCGGTCGACCTGACCGCCATGAACATGCAGGCGACGCCGACGACCACCGGCGAGCTGACCGCCAACATCGACGCGCGCGTCACCGCGATGGCCGCTCCGGGCACCGCCGCCGCTCCGGCGGCCGGCACCTATCACACCAAGAGCTCCATCGTGACCTACGACAACCTCGGTGGCGAGGTTGTTCTGGACATGTACTTCACGAAGACGGGTGCCGACACCTGGCAGTTCGACATCTACGACAGCACGGGTGGCGCGGCGCTGAGCACCAACAACCTGACCTTCGACCCGACCACGGGTCAGCTGACGGCTCCGGCCGCCGGCACGGTCGGCTTCAACATCCCCGGCGGTCAGCCGATGACCCTCGACATCTCGTCCATGAGCCAGCTCAAGAGCGACTACACGCCGCTGAGCGTCGAGCGGAACGGCAACGCCGCCAGCGTGGTCTCCGACGTCGAGATCGGCACCGATGGCACGGTCCAGGCGGTCTACGAGAACGGGTCGAAGATCCCGGTCTTCCGGATCCCGCTCGTCGACGTGCCGAGCCCGGACAAGCTCGAGCAGCTGGCCGGAAACGTGTTCCAGACGACGCTCAACTCCGGCGACATCATGGTCGGCTTCCCGACCGAAGGCAGCAACGGCGAGATCATCTCCGGCGCGCTGGAGCAGTCGAACGTCGATCTGGCTACCGAATTCACCGAAATGATCGTCGCTCAGCGCAGCTATACCGGCAACTCGAAGGTCTTCCAGACCGGCAACGAGCTGCTCGAAGTGCTGATGAACCTGAAACGCTGATCCGAGCAAGCAAGCTAGAGCGGAGATACGATTGTGAGCCTGTCGGTAGCGTTGAACACGGCGCGATCCGCAATCCAGTCGACGACGACCCAGATTGCTACATCTGGCAAGAACGTCGCTGGTGCGGACGATCCCAACTACTCGCGCAAGGTCGCGCGAACCGTGACAACCGACGACGGCGGTGCGCGCATCGCCTACGTCACGCGATCCAACAACTCCACGCTGTACACCCGCATGCTCAACGCGACGTCGTCACAGACCGCCCAGTCGGCGGTTCTCGACGGCCTCGACCGGCTTGCCACGACGGTCGGAGATCCGGAGAGCGATCTCTCTCCGGCCGCCAAGATCGGCCAGCTGTCCTCGGCGCTTGTGGAGTTCGCCAACGCACCCGACGACCCGCTCTTCGGCCGGAACGTGGTGACGTCGGCGAACGATCTCGCCACGACCCTGAACGACGCCTCGGCGCTGGTTGACACCATCCGCACCGAGGCCGATCAGGACATCGGCTCCTCGGTCGCCCGGATCAACAAGATCCTCGCCGACTTCGAGGTCGTGAACGAGAAGATCGTGTCCCAGTCGCGCAACAGCGCCGACATGACCGATCTCCTGGACAAGCGGGACGCTCTCATCTCCTCCCTGTCGGAGGAAATGGGCATCACCGTCGTCAATCGCGAAAAGAACGACGTCGTCCTCTACACCGACAGCGGCGTGACGCTGTTCGAGACCCATCCCCGCACCGTCACGTTCAACCAGTCCACGGTCCTTTCGCCGGGCGTTCCGGGCAACGCGGTGCTGGTCGACGGCGTGCCGGTGACCGGCGCGGGCGCGACGATGCCGCTGCAGTCCGGCCGTCTGGTCGGGCTCACCCAGCTGCGCGACGACATTTCCAACACGTTCCAGCGCCAGCTCGACGAAACCGCCCGCGGCCTGATCACCGCGTTCGCCGAGACCGACCAGGTCGGACCGCCCTTCGATCCGGATCAGCCGGGCCTGTTCACCTATACGGATACGCCGACCCCCGGCATCCCGGCCGGACCTCCGGCCACCCCGGGCCTGGCCGGGCTCCTCAAGGTGAACCCGGCTGCCGACCCGAACCAGGGCGGCTCGACCGCGCGCATCCGCGACGGCATCAACGGCGGCGACTACACCTACAACACCACCGGCGCCGCCAGCTATTCCGCCCGCGTGTCCGCCCTGGTCGACGGCCTCGACGCCAGCCAGGGGTTCGATCCGACCACCGGTCTGTCCTCGACGTCCAGCGTCACGGAGTTCGCGGCGGAATCGACTTCGTGGATCGAAGGCCTGCGCGCCACCACCAGCCGGGGTGTGGACCAGAGCACCGCCATCCTCGCCCGCTCCTCCGAGGCGCTGTCCAACGCGACCGGCGTGAACCTCGACGAGGAGTACGCGATGCAGCTCCAGTTCGAGCAAAGCTATGCCGCGTCGGCGAAGCTCATCGGCCTCATCGACGAGCTCTACAAGACGCTCCTGACGATCGTGAGATAATCCCATGCGCACGAGCCTGATCTCAACCGCGACGCTGCACAATTCTCCGAGGTCGAACCTCGCCGAGATGCAGAAGCGTCTGTCGGATGCCACCAAGGAGGTGAGCACCGGCCGCCATGCCGACGTGGGTCTGAAGCTGGGCGACCGCACGGGCCGCAACGTGGCGCTGCGCCGCGACCTGGGCAACCTGGAAGCGATGATCACCTCCAATTCGCTCGCCAAGGCCCGCATCAGCCAGACGCACACGGTGCTCGGCTCCATGGGCGAGACCATGGACGCCATCCAGCAGAACCTCACAACCTATCCGGACACCAATCAGACGATCCGGCTGCTGGAGACCCAGTCCAAGGAGGGCATGCAGGCCCTGATCCGGACCATGAACTCGACCGACGGCCGGGTTTATCTCTTCGGAGGCATCAACTCCTCGCAGCCGCCGATGGCGGACTACGACGGGGCGCCGCGCACCGCGGTGGACAACGCGCTCATCGCCAAGTTCGGCCTGAGCATTCCGCCCCAGAACGACAGCGCCGGCCTGGCCGCCATCACGCCCGCCGACATGCAGGACTTCATCGACAACGAGTTCGATGCCCTGTTCCAGGATCCCGACTGGGGGACCACCTGGTCGTCGGCCAGCGACGAGGCGATCACCAGCCGGATCTCGCCGGACGAGACGGTGCGCACTTCGATCACCGCCAACACCGACGCGACCCGCAGGCTCGCCAAGGCGCTCACCATGCTTGGTGAGTTCAACATGAACGCGCTCGATCCGGACACCCGAAAGGTCGTCTACGAGAACGCGATCACCACCCTCAACTCCGGCCTGACCGAAACGATTTCCGAACGCGCCAACCTCGGACACTTCGAGAAGCGCATCAACGTCGCCGACGAGCGCATGCACGCGGCCATCGACATCGTCGAGACCCGCATCAACGCGTTCGAGACCGTGGACCCTGTCGACGCCAAGGTGGAAGTCGATCAGCTGACCACGCAGATCGAAATGTCTTACTCGCTGACCACGCAGATCATGCGCCTCAGCATCATGAAGTACGCATAAACGAGAGCAGAGAAAAAATGTACAAGTTCTCCTATGCAGAAGTCCTCGACGATTCCAGTGATGAACGGCGCGGCCGCGAAATCATGGCGCTTGAGCACGGAATAGCGCTCCTGCGGAAAGCCGACGCCAAGAATCCGATGGCGCCGGAAAGCATCAAGGCGCTGCGTTACGTGCAGCAGCTGTGGGGTTTCTTCATCCGCGACCTGGCGGATCGCGAGAACGGTCTCGACGAGACCCTGCGCGCCGACCTCGTGTCGATCGGCCTTTGGATCATTCGCGAGGCCGACCAGATCATCTCCGGCAAGTCGCAGAACTATGCCGGCCTCATCGACATCAACCGGACCATTCGGGACGGCCTCAAATGACAAAGCCTATCCAGATCTCCCTGCGCGCCGGCGAACGCATCTACATCAACGGCGCCGTCATCCGGGTCGGCCGCAAGGTCACGCTCGAGCTTCTCAACGACGTGACGTTCCTGCTGGAAAGCCACGTCATGCAGGTCGAGGACACAACCACGCCGCTCCGGCAGCTCTATTTCGTGGTCCAGACCATGCTGATCGATCCGCGCAACGCCGAAGCGACGCGCGCCCTGTTCGAGAGCATGCACGAGGCGCTGGTGGACACCTGCACCAACGCCGACATCCAGGAAGGCCTGGCGGAAGTCAAACGCCACGTGGAGGCCCACCGGCCGTTTGACGGTCTGCGGACGATCCGGCGCCTGTTTGCCGTCGAGGACAGCATCCTCGGCAGGTCTCGCCAGAGCGAAAGCCATGGACGGACCCGCGCGGCGGATCGGCTCGCCGAGACCGCCGTCGCGTAACCCGACCTTCGACCTCTGCAGTCCCGGCCGGCGCCGGGACCGCACGCTCCCCAGTCAATTCGAGGCGGCACCATGTCCGACATCAACAGCCTGACCAACAGTTCGACATTCGGCCAGTCATCCAGGACCAAGACCGGCGGCGACACCAGCAAGACACCTGACTATGACGCCTTCCTGCAGCTCATGGTCACGCAGATGAAGAACCAGGACCCGACCAAGCCGATGGACTCGACCGAGTACATGGCGCAGCTCGCCTCGTTCTCCCAGGTCGAGCAGCAGATGGAATCCAACACCAAGCTCGATTTCCTGCTGGCCTCCTCCGAGCTGTCGTTCGCCGGAAACATGATCGGCCGCACCGTCACCTCCGCCGACGGCGCCCAGAGCGGCGAAGTCGCGTCCGTTCGGGTCACCGCTTACGGTCCCGAGGCGACGCTGACCGACGGCTCCAAGATGATGGTCACTCCCGGCGTGGTCCTGAGCTGACGATGAGCGAAGTCGACGCAATCGATATCGTCCAGCAGGCGATCTGGACGATCATCGTCGCCTCCTCGCCTGCCGTCGTGTCAGCCATGCTGATCGGCATTCTGATCGCGCTGTTTCAGGCCCTGACCCAGGTGCAGGAAATGACGCTGACCTTCATTCCGAAGATCCTGACCATTCTCGCCGTCTCCGCGCTGACGGCGACGTTCATCGGCGCCCAGATCTTCGCCTTCACCGACGAAGTCTACGGTCGGATCATCACCGGCTTCTGAGCCGGTTGCGGGACCCTTGCTCCCCTGATCGGGCCACCCGGCCCGGTCGGCCGTCCCGCGCGTCCCCTCCCCTTCCTCCTCCCCGCTGTCGCGTCGCAGCGCCCCTCTCAGGATTGCGTCGGTCATCGCCTTCGACGTCGGCGATCCGGCACGCAAGCTTCCCGAAAGCGTCGGGGTTCAAGGTCCCGACCGTGACCCGCTCGCACCGCACGGCATGAGCCGTCGGCGGGTGTGGCCCAAGCGCTTGAATCTGGAGCTATGAACGACCGGTCGCCGCAGGCGGCCGAGCCGGGCTCCGGAAGGGGAGTCTGAATTGACCGACATATCTTCGACGGGCGCCCGATCCCAAGGCGGCTTTCCGATGCGCGACGTCGGCTTTGCCGGCGGCGTCATCGCCATTCTCGCCATCCTGTTCCTGCCGATCCCGACCTTCCTGATCGACATCGGGCTGGCGCTCTCGATCGCATTCTCCGTGCTGATCCTGATGGTCGCCCTCTGGATTCAGAAACCCCTCGAATTCTCGTCGTTTCCAACCATCCTTCTGATCGCGACGCTGATGCGCCTGTCGCTGTCGGTCGCCACCACGCGCCTGATCCTGGCCGACGGCAACGAGGGCGTGTCGGCCGCCGGACACGTCATCCAGGGCTTCTCCCAGTTCGTGATGGGCGGCGACTTCGTCATCGGCATCGTGGTCTTCCTGATCCTGGTGACGGTCAACTTCCTGGTCATCACCAAGGGCGCGACGCGTATCGCCGAGGTGGGCGCCCGCTTCACCCTCGATGCCATCCCCGGCAAGCAGATGGCGATCGACGCGGATCTGTCGGCCGGTCTGATCGACGACAAGGAAGCCCAGGCCCGCCGCCGCGAACTCGAAGAGGAAAGCTCCTTCTTCGGCTCCATGGACGGTGCCTCCAAGTTCGTGCGCGGCGAGGCCATCGCCAGCCTGATCACCATCGTGGTCAACATTTTCGGCGGCATCGTCATCGCCACCACCCGCCACGGCATGCCGCTGGCCGAAGCAGCCGACGTGTTCACCCGCCTGTCCGTCGGCGACGGTCTGGTCTCCCAGATCCCGGCCCTCATCGTGTCGCTGGCCGCCGGCCTTCTGGTCTCCAAGGGCGGCACCCGGGGCACGGCCGAACAGGCGGTGCTCGGCCAGCTCGGCGCTTATCCCAAGGCCCTCTTCGTGGCGGCGGGCATGATGGCGATCTTCGCGGTCATGCCCGGCCTGCCCATGCTGCCCTTCCTCGTGCTGAGCGCCATCATGGCCTTCGTAGGCTACACGGTCCCCAAGCAGCTCGCCGCCAAGGAGGCCGCCGAAGCCGAGCAGGCCAAGGCGGAGGAAGAAGAGCGCCAGCGCGAGGTCAAGGAATCGGTCAAGGAATCGCTGAAGGTCGCGGAGATCGAACTCGCCGTCGGCAAGCAGCTCGCCACCACCGTTCTGCGCAATCCGCAGGAACTCGCCCAGCGCGTCAACAAGATGCGCCGCAAGTTCGCGACCCAGTACGGGTTCGTGATCCCGGAGATTAAGATCACCGAAAGCCTCTCGGTGCCGACCAAGTCGTACCAGATCAAGTTTCACGGGACTGCCGTCGCCAGCCACCAGCTGCGCATCGGCGAGCTCCTGGTGGTGACGGGCGGCGGCCACAAGCCGGACGTGCCCGGCGAGGAAGTGCGCGAACCGGCCTTCGGCATGGAGGCGATGTGGGTCACCGACGCCTTCGCCACGGAAGTGCGCCGCGAGGGGTTCTCGCCGGTGGACAACCTGTCGGTGGTCCTCACCCACATGGCCGAGGTCATCCGCAACAACCTGCCGCAGCTTCTCTCCTACAAGGACCTGCGCGCGCTGCTCGACCGCCTCGACCCGGAATACAAGCGCCTGATCGACGACATCTGCCCGGCCCAGATCTCCTATTCAGGGCTGCAAGCGGTGCTGAAGCTGCTGCTTGCGGAGCGCGTCTCGATCCGCAACCTCCATCTCATCCTCGAGGCGATCGCCGAAATCGTCCCCCACGTCCGCCGCACGGAACAGGTCGTCGAGCACGTCCGCATGCGCATGGCGCAGCAGATCTGCGGCGACCTCTCCGACGGCGGCGAGCTCAATGTCCTGCGCCTCGGCAACCACTGGGACCTCACCTTCCATCAGGCCCTCAAGCGCGACAGCAAGGGCGAGGTCATCGAGTTCGACGTCGATCCGCGACTGGTCGAGCAATTCGGCACCCAGGCCTCCGAAGTGATCCGCCGTCACCTGTCGGAGGGCAAGGCGTTCGCCATCGTCACCGCACCCGATGCGCGCCCCTATGTGCGCATGATCGTGGAGCGGATGTTCCCCGCCCTTCCGGTGCTGTCCCATGTCGAAATCGCGCGCGGCGCCGAGATCAAGTTGCTCGGCACCATCTCGTGAGCGAACTGGCCTCGGAGACGGTCTTCACGGCGCTCCTCGTGTTCTGCCGCATCGGAGGCTGCCTCCTCATCGCACCCGGTCTGTCCAGCATGCGGATGCCGATGCAGGTGCGGCTGTTCCTGGCCGTCGCCATCTCGCTCGCGCTCACGCCGGTGCTCTATCCGATCGTGCGGCCGGCCACCGGCGACGGGAGCCCCTCAGGCCTTCTGCTCGCCATCGCGTCGGAGACCGGGATCGGCTTCATGATCGGCTTCCTGGCGCGCATCTTCTTCATGGCGCTCCAGACGCTGGCGATCGCCGCGGCGCAGTTCGTCGGCCTGGGCGGCATGTTCGGCGGCATCTCCGACGAATCCGGCCCGTTGCCCAGCACGGCCCTGCTGTTCACCATGACTGCGGTCGCCATGGTGTTCGCCTCCGACCAGCACTGGGTGCTTCTGGCGGGGCTGGTGGACTCCTACGGCGTGCTGCCGCCCGGCGGCGGCTTCTCCGCGCGGCTGGGCCTGGTCGACGTGGCGGACCAGCTCGCCGACGCCTTCATGCTGACGCTGCGCATCACCAGCCCGTTCCTGATCTATTCGGTGGTGGTGAACTTCGCGATCGGCATCACCAACAAGCTGACGCCGCAGATCCCGATCTTCTTCATCGCCATGCCGTTCGTGACGGCGGGCGGGCTGCTGCTGCTGTTCTTCACAATCAAGGAAGCGCTGATCGTGTTCTCCAGCGCGTTCGGTGCCTGGCTGGCGATGGGGTGAGACGATGAACGATCGAATCAAGCGCATGAAGCGGCTCCAGGCGGTCCAGGAGCAGATCGGACGCCTGTCCGAACAGCGGCTGAGCGGCCTGGTCCAGAGCGAGCAGGAGCTGCGCAAGAACGAGATCGCCCTGGTTACCGCGCTGGACGAAGCGACCCTCCTCCACGGCTTCTTCGTGGAGCAGATGGCCCGCCGGGTCCGCTCACTCGCGGCCGAAGCGGATGCCAAGGCGGCCGAGGCCGCGGTGGAGCGCGAGAAGCTCAAGGAAGAGAAGCTGAAACTGAAGCGCGTCGAAGAAACCGCGAAGCGAATCGAGAAAGAATATCAGCGCCTTATGGAGCGCCGGAGACTTGAGGAAGTGGTGAAGCCGGTTCGCCGGATCGATGCAAGCCTCCCGTAAGCTAACAATTGCAGTGTGAGCGCGTTCTAAATTTCCCGACGAAGGTCGCTCACATGGCAATCAGCCCTCCCTCCGATATCGTCTTCGACGTGGTGAATGCCGTCGATCCGATGAACTATGCGGAGGCGGTGGATCGGCTGCGGCGTGCGGCGGGTCCGACCGGCACGGACAAGGCCGACTTCAAGGCGGCGTTCGAAGGCTTCAGCCGGAGCGCGCCGCGGGTCCTGAACGACGGCAGTGCGTCGCTCACCACCCGGGCCAACAACCAGGTCCTTTACGCCAGCCAGCCCGGCATCGAGCCGAAAGGCGCCTACCAGGATTTCGAGGCGATGGTCCTCACCACCTTCGTGGAGACCATGATGCCCGATGACACCGACAGCGTGTTCGGATCCGGCACCGCCGGCTCCGTGTGGCGGTCGATGATGTCTGAGAAGATCGCCGAGCAGATGGCGGGCGCAGGCGGCATCGGCATTGCCAGTCAGCTTCAGGCGAGCGAGGCGCGGCGGATGGCCAGCCTCGATCCCGCGCTGGCCGCGGCTTCAACCGGTCCCGCGTCCAGCATGACCGACGCGGCCCCGTCCGAGCCCGCCGCCGAGGCGTCGGCCGAAGCCGAGGCCGGAACCGAACAGACCCGCGAATTCGGCCTGGGCGACATCCTGTCCGCCGCGGCCGCGCGCTTCGGCGTCATCCTCCCCGGTGGATCCAAGTGAGACGATGGATATGAGCACGCACGCTGACCGCTACAACGTCGCCCTGAACAGCCTTCTGGATCGCCTCGAAGCCAGCCTCGACGCCGAGATCGAAGCGCTCGGCCAGGTCGGCTCGGTCAACTTCGATGTCTACAGCCGTCAGAAGAGCCGCGTTCTCCTGGAGCTGTCGCGCCTCGTGCGCGGCTCCAACGGCGAAGCACCGAACCAGGAGATCGCCGAACGGCTCGCCACGCTTCGTGGAAAGCTGGAGCGGGACCTGTCGCTGCTCGGCACCCACCTGACGGCAACTCAGGAAGTCGCCGAGATCATCGCCTGCACGCTCCGCGAGGCGGAGTCCGACGGCACCTATTCGGCCCCGTTCGCTGCCGGTGAGGCGCGGCCATGATCAAGCTCGTCATCATCGGGCTTTGGGTCTGCGCCGCCGCGCTCGGGTCGAGCTATGCGGCCGCCCAATGGGCGTCCGGCGCCTCCGCGGTGGAGGAAGAGCCGTACCTGGAGGGTCTGGAGTATCGCAAGCTCGAGCTGCTGACCATTCCGATGGTCGGTGAAGGCACCATCCAGGGCTACGTGGTCGCCAAGCTGGTCTACACGGCGGACGCCGCCGTCCTGCGCGAAATGAGCGTCGAGCCCGATCCGTTCGTGGTCGATGAAGCTTTCCGCGAAATCTATACCAACGGGCAGGTCGAATTCGGCAAGCTCTCCAAGTACAACCTTCCGGAAATGGCGCTGGCCATCAAGAACAACGCCAACGAGCGACTGAATTACGAAGTGGTTCAGGACATCCTTCTGGAAGGCCTCAACTATATCGACCGCGAAGAAATGAGCCGCGTCCTCAAAGCCGCGCCGGCACAGCAGGTCGAAGAAGACAAGTCAGAACACGGAGAGGGCCAGGACGCCGCTAAGCACTAGCTGAGCCGCCCTTCGGAGGATCGAGAATGAAAATTATTGGCAAGCTATCCGTCATTGTTGGAGTTCTCGGCCTCGCAACCGTCAGCGTGACCGGCATTTCCCTCTACGCAATGAGCAAGCTGGAGGAGCGCAGCGAAGCGCTCGCAACGGCCGCCCACCGGGTGGACCTGCTCGAACAGATCAATCGCCACCTCACCGAGGCGGTTCTGGACTCCCGCAGCATCTTCATCAGCTCCGACGCCGAAAACGCCCGGCGCTATTCCGCCGGCATCGTCGAGGCACTCGACCAGATCGAGACCGACCTCTCCTCTCTGAACTCGCTCGTTCAGCCGGAGGATCGGGCCCTTTTCGACGCCCTCCGCTCCGAGATGGCCGACTATCGCGAGTTCCGGGTCGAAACGGCGCGCCTGGCGACCGAAGTCGGCGCCTTCGCGGCGAGCGCACAGAGCAACAACGAGGAAACCACCGCCCGCGAAGCGGCCCTTCAGGAACAGGTCGAGGCCTACGCGGCCGAAACCCGCGCCGACATGGATGCCCTGCGCGCCGCCCAGGCCACCTTCGCGGCCCGTATGGACACCCTTGTCGTGGTAACGGCGGTCGTCGGCCTTCTGCTCGCCGTGGCCCTCGCCATGATCATCGGCACGCGGCTGATGAGCCGCCCGCTGGTTCGCGCCAGCCGGACCCTGTCGGAAATGGCCGACGGCAAGCTGAACCTGGCCTTCGAGCCGCGTCAGTCCAAGGACGAGATCGGCGACATCTGGATCGCCACCGGCAAGCTCCTCGACGAACTGAAGAGCGCCGACCGGATGCGCACCGAGCAGGCCGCCCTCAAGGAGAGGACGGAAGCCGAGAAGCGCGCCGCCATGCACGCCCTGGCCGACCAGTTCGACGTGGAAGTCTCGTCGATCGTGCGCACCGTTCAGGACGCCGTGAGCAACCTGGAACAGAACGCCGGCACCATGAGTGCATCTGCCGACGCAACCTCGCGCCAGTCGGCGACCGTCGCCTCTGCGGCCGATCAGGCCACCACCAACGTGCAGACGGTCGCGACCGCCGCCGAGGAACTGGCCGCCTCCGTTCGCGAGATCTCCCAGCAGGTCGCCATGGCCGCCGAGATCGCCACGGAAGCCTCCGGCGAGGCCACCGGAGCGGCCGACCTGGCCCGCGGCCTGTCGGCCTCCGCCCAGCGCATCGGCGACGTGGTCAAGCTGATCACCGACATCGCCGCCCAGACCAACCTGCTTGCCCTCAACGCCACCATCGAGGCGGCGCGGGCCGGCGAGGCCGGCAAGGGCTTCGCCGTGGTCGCCATGGAAGTGAAGACGCTCGCCGAGCAGACCTCCAAGGCGACCGGCGAGATCACCGCCCAGATCTCCGAGGTCCAGGCCGCGACCAGCGAAGTGGTGAAGGCGATCGAAACGATCTCCGACACCATCAGCCGCGTCGATGACATCTCCACCGCCATCGCGTCTTCGGTGGAAGAACAGGGTGCCGCGACAGGCGAGATTGCCCAGAACGCGCAGCAGGCTGCACAGGGCACCCAAAACGTCTCCAGCAATATCGTGTCGGTGTCGTCCGCCGCCAGCGACACCGGTCGCGTGTCGACCGAAATCGTCCACGCCGCCTCTGACCTCTCCCGTCAGGCCGGAAACCTGCGCACGCAGGTCGATGCCTTCATCG